>JANMTA010000299.1:0-1764 GCA_031389965.1 Betaproteobacteria bacterium | reverse complement strand
AGATAGGCGGCGCGATCGAAAGTGTGCGAGGCGCCGCGCACCAGTTCGACTTCCATGCGCAGCTCTGCGGCCTGGTCGGGGATCAGCTCGTCAAGGCGCGGATTGTGCAGCCCCTTGATGACTTCGGCGACACCCTTGTCCGCCTGCGGGTCGAAGAAGCTGATGCTGTCGTCGTAGAGGTGATAGACACCGCGAAAGCGTTTGCCCATGCTGATCGGCCAGGTCATCGGCGCGCACTGGATTTCGAGCACGGATTCAATTTCGTCGAGCAGTTCGATCGGCGGCCGGCCTTCGCGGTCGAGCTTGTTGATGAAGGTCAGGATCGGCGTGTCGCGCAGGCGGCAGACATTCAGCAGCTTGATGGTCTGGGCTTCGACGCCGTTCACCGAGTCGATCACCATCACCGCCGAATCGACGGCCGTCAGCGTGCGGTAGGTGTCTTCGGAGAAGTCTTCGTGGCCCGGCGTGTCGAGCAGGTTGATCATGCATTCGCGGTAGGGAAACTGCATCACCGAGCTGGTGACCGAGATGCCGCGCTGCTTTTCCAGTTCCATCCAGTCCGAGGTGGCATGGCGGCTGGCCTTGCGCGCGCGCACTTCGCCGGCAACCTGGATCGCGCCGCCGAACCAGAGCAGCTTTTCGGTGAGCGTGGTCTTGCCCGCGTCGGGGTGGGAAATGATGGCGAAGGTGCGGCGGCGGGCGGTTTCGAGGTCGAGCTGGGACACGGCGGCGGGGATATGGTGGCGAAGGGCCGCGATTATACGGTGCCGGCCCGGAAGTTCCCGAAGGGACGCACCGCGCTGGCGCTACGGCCAGGCAGGGGCAATCGCCTGAAATTGTATTCACTCCCAGGTAGCGCCCGTAACCGATATTTCTCCGCCCAGCGTCATCCCGGGCTTGACCCGGGATCCAGTGTTGCGTCGAAAGCCTGGATTCCGGCGTTCGCCGGAATGACGGCAATGGTGGGTGCCTGTCTATCGGGAGTCGGCGCTGGCGACACGGCGCTGCCGGGCTTCAGGCGGCTTCGAAATGCTCCAGCATGAGTTGTACCGTCTGTGTTCCGTTCCACTCGTTGATATCGACGCGGAAGGCGGCGCGGATGCGATCGGGTGCACAGCTGGCAAACCCGCCAGCAGTCCCGTTGGCCGACCCGTCGGCAAAATTGAACTGAATGGCATCGAAGCGCTGGCCGCCTTTTTGCAACTTGAGCTTGAGGTGCTTGTCCTTCAGGATGCGCTGCTTGAGCACCTCGAAGCTGTCGGCGAACACCGGTGCAGGAAATCCCTGGCCCCAGACTTCCTGCTGCATCAGGCGCACCGCGTCGAGCGAGAAGTAGCCGGATTCGAGCGGGCCGTCGGTTTCCAGCGTACGCGAGAGTTCCGCCGGCGAGAGCAGTTCGCCACAGACCTTTTCAAAAGCGGCTTCGAATTCGGCGAGGCGATCTTCCTTCAGTGTCAGGCCGGCGGCGGCGGCGTGGCCGCCGAAGCGCAGCAGCAGGCCCGGATGCCGCTTGGCCACCAGATCCAGCGCGTCGCGCAGGTGCAGGCCGGGGATCGAACGTCCGGAGGCCTTCAGCTCACCGGCATTGCCGCGGGCAAAAGCAAAGGTCGGGCGGTGCAGCTTTTCCTTGACGCGGCCGGCGAGGATGCCGATCACACCCTGATGCCAGCCGGGGTCGAACAGGGTCAGGCTGGCGCGGTTGCCGGGGTCGAGCGAGGTCAGCAGGAGTTCGGCATCCTCGCGCATGCCGGCTTCGATGACGCG
>JANMTA010000297.1:0-2878 GCA_031389965.1 Betaproteobacteria bacterium | reverse complement strand
ATCGACTGATCGTCGTCACCCACCGCGAATATGCAGGCGCCCTTGGGCGCCTCCGAATAGTCGCCCCCTTCCTCGGGAAGGGGGTTGGGGGGATGGCTCACGATGGAGCCACGGCTTTTCTGCTCGCGTCCCGCGAGCAGACAAAGCCAGCGGTACTGCAGCTTGTTCGTGTCCTGGAACTCGTCGACCAGCACATGCCTGAATCGCTCCTGGTAGTGGCGGCGCAGCGGCTCGTTGCGCTCCAGCAATTCATACGAGCGCAGCAGCAGTTCGGCGAAATCGACCACGCCTTCGCGCTGGCATTGCGCTTCGTAGGCTTGGTAGAGACCGACGCGCTTCCGCGCCCAGTCGTCCCACGCCTCGACGGCGGCGGCGCGCAGGCCCTGCTCCTTTTGCGCGTTGATGAAGTGGCACAACTCGCGCGGCGGAAACTTTTCGTCGTCGACATTCAGCGACTTGAGCAGACGCTTGACCGAGGCCTGCTGGTCTGCCGAGTCGAGGATCTGGAACAACTGCGGCAGCCCGGCATCGCGATAGTGGGCGCGCAAGAGGCGATTGCACAGGCCGTGGAAAGTACCGATCCACATGCCGCGGACGTTGATCGGCAGCATGCCGGCCAGGCGCGTCTGCATTTCCTTGGCCGCCTTGTTGGTGAAGGTTACGGCCAGCACGCCGGGCGGCGAGACCTGGCCGGTCGAAATCAGCCAGGCGATGCGCGTCGTCAGCACCCGCGTCTTGCCCGAACCGGCGCCGGCGAGAATCAGGGCATGCACGGACGGCAAGGTGACGGCCGCCAGTTGCGGCGCATTGAGAGGGTCGAGCAGGGGATTCATGAATGTCGCAGGGGGGTGAAGCGTCGATTATATCGACCGGACCCGGGTCAGTTGGCCAAAAGTGAGCGCTAACAGTGGACAGAAACTCGGCGAGGACTTGTTGCACAGTACGATACTGCAATGCACCAAAATACCTGAATTTAGAGTGCCTCGCCCATATCAAAGCTGTAGAATCTACGATGCTGCAATGCAACACGTTACAGCTGGAAGGGTGGCCCCGGCTCACAAGGCCGGGGTTGCCCGACTCAACAGGAGAACTCTATGAGAACTTACCCCAAGACACCCAAAATACTGCCCTGGTTGGCAAAAAAGGCCGGCATCAGCGAATCCAGAGCGGCCGCGCTGTGGCATGACGCGGAGCGCTGGGCCGAGCGCCGGGCCAAGGTCGGCTCGTCGCTCTACTTCAAGCTGGCGGTGGATCGTCTGCTGGAACTGGCGCTCGCCGAATCCTTGCGCGCAGACGCGGCATCATTCGGCTGGCGTCCCTGGGCTCGCGCCCAAGCCCGGCTCTGGGCGGTCTCGATGCAGGTGGCGCAGCAAGGCTCGGCCTTGACGGCGCGCGGCTGGCGCTTGGTCAGCTCCGCCACACGCCAGCAACAACAGCAACTGGGCTAAGGCCCCACGCTCGGCTTGAGACCAGTGACGGCCTTCAGGCGCGCCGCCGCGACCTCGGCTTCCGCTGCGCTGGAATACCCGACGAGCCTCAGCTCGTAGCTCCAGCCTCCACCCTCCGCTGCGCGCGGCCGAATGCGCGCGGCAAAACCCGCATTGCGTATCCGGTCATATAGCTCCAGGGCCGCTTCCTCGCTTGCCACCGTCCCGGCCAGCACACGCCACTTGCCCCTCGCACGCGCTGCGCCGTCACCCACCATGATTTCGGTCTGCCGCGCCAGCCTGACCAAGGTCTCCGAATCGAGCGCCTTGACCTCGGCCGCCTTGCCGGTCGGCGCATCGAAATACGTCATCGGCTGCGCCAACTCGGTGGTCTGCCCCGCGCGCGTAATTTCGATGCGGCCTTCGAGCAATGCCACCAAGTCGCCGTCCTTGTCGGTCTTGCCCCAGAGGTCGGTGCCGCGAATGCCGATGGTCGACGTACCGACGCGGATGGCCACGTCGCGCGGCAGGGCCTTCTTCAGCCTGGCGGTGGTGAAGCGAAAGGCTCCCGTGACGATATCGAGCGCGCCGCGGAAGGATTTCTCCGGCCGCAGGCTGGTCGTGTTAAAAGTGAATTGCGCGGCTTCGCCCAGCTTGACCCGGCTGCCTTCCGCCAGCATCAGGTAGACGCGCGCACCGGAACCGGTACGCAGCACATCGCCACTCTTGAGTTCCATCCCGGCGGCGAGCGGCACGGTCACGCCGCCGCGATCACGCCAGGCAGGCGACTGCACGGCTTCCACGGTCGCGGGCGCGGCGGCCAACACCGCCGTGGCGAACAACAGGGCAAGGAATCCGGATACTGCGAAAAGCCTGGGCAGGAGAGCCATGCAAATCCTTTCATTCAGAGGGGGCAGGTATAATTCCGCCCTTTGTCAGACATCACGCTAGACGCCCCGGCCATGCAGGAAAAATATCTTCCGACCGACATCGAACAGGCCGCGCAGGCCCACTGGAACACCACGCAGACTTTCCGTGCCCTGGCGAATTCCGCCAAGCCCAAGTACTACTGCCTGTCGATGTTCCCCTATCCGTCGGGCAAGCTGCACATGGGGCATGTGCGGAACTATACCATCGGCGACGTGCTCTCCCGCTACCACCGCATGCAAGGCTACAACGTGCTGCAACCGATGGGCTGGGACGCCTTCGGCCTGCCCGCCGAGAACGCCGCGATGCAGAACAGGGTGCCGCCGGCAAAGTGGACCTGGGACAATATCGCCACCATGAAAAAGCAGCTGCAGTCGCTGGGTTTTGCCATCGACTGGGAGCGCGAACTGGCGACCTGCGCGCCCGAGTACTACAAGTGGAACCAGTGGCTGTTCCTGCGCATGCTGGAAAAAGGCATCGCCTACAAGAAGACCCAGGTGGTGAACTGGGACCCGGTGGACCAG
>JANMTA010000236.1:0-2250 GCA_031389965.1 Betaproteobacteria bacterium | reverse complement strand
TCGCAGCAGGTGCAGACCATCGACGGCGGCCGCGCCGCGATCATGGTCGGTCAAACATTTTTCCTGCCGCTGCGCCAGGTGGTGCTGACGCCGGCCGGCGTCATCGTCGCGGAAAGCCTGGTGCAGCGCGACCTCGGCACCGGCTTCGTCGCCGTGCCGCGTCTCAACGGCGAGCGCGTCACGCTGGAAATCAGTCCGCGCGACGACACCCCCGGCCCGGTACCGGGTTCGATCAATACCCAGCGCCTGGTCACCACCGTCAGCGGCCGGCTCGGCGAATGGCTGGAACTCGGCGGTTCGGTCGGCGAACAGAGCAGCAGCACTGCCGGCATCGCCAGCTATGGCACCCAATCGGCGTCCCGCCAGCGCCGACTTTTGCTGAAGGTGGAGGAGCTGCCCTAGTCGATTTCCTGGTGTATCTTGGAAACGCGATGATCTACCTCGTCCTTGCCCATCCCTATCCCTCGCAGTCGCGAGCCAACAAAGTGCTGCTGGAGGCAGTGCGCGACCTGCCGGGCCTTGAAGTGCGCTCGCTGTATGACCGCTATCCGGATTTCGACATCGACGTCGCCGCCGAGCAGGCGGCGCTCGGCCGCGCGCAGTTGGTGGTGTGGATGCATCCGCTGTTCTGGTACAGCGTTCCCGGCCTGCTCAAGCACTGGTTCGACACGGTCCTGAGCCACGGCTGGGCCTATGGCGACGGTGCCGCCGCGCTGCGCGGCAAGGATTGTCTGTGGGTCGCCAGTACCGGCGGCACGCTGGAAGCCTATTCGGCGGCGGGCATCCATCAACGGCCCTTCGCCGACTTCATGCCGCCGATCGAAGAGACCGCGCGCTTTTGCGGCATGAACTGGCTCGCACCCTGCATCGTCCATGGCGCACACGACATCGACGGCGAGGAATTGACCGCCCATGCCAAACAATTGCGCGAGCGGCTGGAGCAATGGCTTGCGCTTCATGCCGACGCTGCCGGCAAGGGCGGTTCGCAATCATGATGCGCGACGCCCTGATCTATCTCGCCGCGGCGGTGCTCTGCGTGCCGCTGGCGAAACGCCTGGGGCTCGGCTCGGTGCTCGGCTACCTGATTGCCGGCACGCTGATCGGTCCCTGGGGTTTCGGTTTCGTCAGCGACGTCGAATCGATCATGCATTTTTCGGAATTCGGCGTGGTGCTGATGCTGTTCCTGATCGGCCTCGAACTCGACTCGAAACGCCTGTGGGCTATGCGCCGCGAAGTCTTCGTCAATGGCAGTCTGCAGATGGCGGCCTGTGCCGCGCTGCTGGCGGTGGCCGGCGCAGCCTTCGGCTTCGACTGGAAGCTGGCGATCATCGCCGGGCTGGCCTTGTCCCTGTCCTCGACCGCGATCGCGGTGCAGACCATGGGCGAACGCAACCTGCTGCCGGCGCCGACCGGGCGCAGCGCCTTCGCCATCCTGCTGTTCCAGGACATCGCGGCGATTCCGCTGCTGGCCGCGATTCCGCTGCTCGCCACGCATGCTGCGGCGACCGCTACGCCCGGGCTCGATGCGCTGAAGGCGCTCGCGGCGATTGCCGGCATCATCGTGGTCGGCCGCTACCTGACGCGGCCTGCGCTGCGCCTGATCGCGGCGGCCGACACGCGCGAGGTATTCACCGCCTTCGCCCTGCTGCTGGTGCTGGGCATTTCGCAATTGATGGCGCTGGTCGGCCTGTCGATGGCGCTCGGCGCCTTCCTCGCCGGCGTGCTGCTGGCCAGCTCGGAATACCGTCACGCGCTGGAAACCGACATCGAGCCGTTCAAGGGCCTCTTGCTTGGCCTGTTCTTCATTTCGGTCGGCATGGCGATCGACTTCGGCCTGCTGCTGGCCCGGCCCGGCAGCGTCGCCCTGCTGCTGGCCGGCTTCCTGGCGCTCAAGACCGCGCTGCTGTGGCTGCTGGCCCGGCTGATCGGCATTACGCCGCGCCAGCGCGGCCTGTTTGCCCTGCTGCTCGCGCAAGGCGGCGAATTCGCCTTCGTGGTGTTCGCTGCGGCGCAAAGCGCCAGCCTGCTCGACCGCGAAACCGGCAGTCTGCTGACCATGGTCGTGGCGTTGTCCATGGCCTGCACGCCGCTGCTGCTGCTGGTCCACGATCGCCTGGCCGACCGCCTTGCGGCAAGGCAGCAGCAGCAGGCCGACACCATCGACGAAGACGCGGAGGGCGCCGTGCTGATCGCCGGCTTCGGCCGCTTCGGCCAGATCGTCGGCCGCCTGCTGTTTGCCAATGGCATGCG
>JANMTA010000339.1:0-5240 GCA_031389965.1 Betaproteobacteria bacterium | reverse complement strand
ACCGCAAGCATGGTCAAGGAACTGCGCGAGAAGACCGACGCGCCGATGATGGAATGCAAGAAGGCGCTGACCGAAGCGGCCGGCGACATGGCGAAGGCCGAGGAAATCCTGCGCGTCAAGCTGGGCAACAAGGCCAGCAAGGCCGCCACCCGCATCGCCGCGGAAGGCGTGGTGGCAATCCACATCGCTGCCGACGGCAAGCTGGGCAGCATTTTCGAAATCAACAGCGAAACCGACTTCGTCGCCAAGAACGACGAGTTCCTCAAGCTGGCCGCGGATTGCGCGCGGTTGGTCGCCGAGAAGAATCCGGCTGATGTCGCTGCGCTGTCGGCTCTGCCGCTGGGCGATGGCACGGTCGAATCGACCCGCACCGCGCTGGTGGGCAAGATCGGCGAGAACATGAGCATCCGCCGCTTCGTCCGCGTCGCGGCCAAGGGCCGGCTGGCGTCCTACATTCACGGCGGTTCGAAGATCGGCGTGCTGGTCGACGTGGTCGGTGGTGACGAACAGCTGGCCAAGGATCTGGCGATGCACATCGCCGCCTCGAAGCCGAAGTCGCTGGATTCCTCGGGCGTGCCGGCCGAACTGCTGGACATGGAGCGCCGCATCGCCATCGAAAAGGCGCGCGAAGCCGGCAAGCCGGAAGCCATGCTGGACAAGATTGCCGAGGGCACGGTGCAGAAATACCTGAAGGATGTGACGCTGCTGGGCCAGGTGTTCGTCAAGGCCGAGGACGGCAAGCAGACCATCGAAGCTTTGCTGAAAGCCAGGGGCGCTGCGGTGGCCAGCTTCGCGCTGTTCATCGTCGGCGAGGGCATCGAGAAGAAGGTCAACGACTTCGCCGCCGAAGTGGCTGCGCAGGCGGCCGCTGCCGCAGGCAACAAGTAAGAGACGATGCGCGCACACGCCGGGCCGCCCCAAGTGGGCGCAAGCCAACAGCACGGAGCCGCGCAGCGGCGAACCGTCGTCACCCCCTCCCGCCGGGAGGGGGCTGGGGGGAGGGTCGTTCCATGACCGCGCCGAAATTCCGCCGTATCCTGCTCAAGCTTTCGGGCGAGGCGCTGATGGGTGATGATGCCTATGGCATCAACCCGAAGATGCTCGCGAGCATCGTGGCGGAAATCAAGGCGGTCACCGATCTCGGCGTTGAAGTCGGCGTCGTCATCGGCGGCGGCAACATCTTTCGCGGCGTCGGTGGCACCGCCACCGGCATGGATCGCGCCACGGCGGACTACATGGGCATGCTGGCCACGGTGATGAATGCCATGGCGCTGTCGGATGCGATGCGCCAGGCCGGGATAAACGCCCGCGTGCAGTCGGCGCTGAACATCGAGCAGGTGGTCGAGCCCTATATTCGCGGCAAGGCCATCCGCTACCTCGAAGAGGGCAAGGTGGTGATTTTCGGCGCCGGCACCGGCAATCCTTTTTTCACCACGGATACCGCGGCGGCGCTGCGCGGCTCGGAGATCGGCGCCGAGATGGTGCTGAAGGCAACCAAGGTCGACGGGATTTATACCGCCGATCCGAAGAAGGATCCGACTGCAACGCGGTTTGCGCGCATCAGCTTCGATGAGGCGATCCGCCGCAACCTGGCGGTGATGGACGCTACGGCTTTTGCTTTGTGCCGCGACCAGAAGCTGCCGATCAACGTGTTCTCGATCTTCAAGACCGGCGCATTGAAGCGCGTGGTGATGGGCGAGGACGAGGGCACACTGGTTCACGTTTAGGAGAACGCATGATTCCCGAACTGAAAAAGACTTCCGAACAGAAGATGCAAAAGAGCCTGGAGGCACTGAAAGCCGATCTGGGCAAGGTGCGCACCGGACGGGCGCATACCGGCATCCTCGATCATGTGCAGGTCGACTACTACGGTTCCCAGGTGGCCATTACCCAGGTCGCCAACATCACGCTGATCGATGCCCGCACCATCGGTGTGCAGCCCTGGGAAAAGCCGATGGTGGCCAAGGTGGAAAAGGCCATTCGCGATTCCGATCTGGGCCTCAATCCATCGAGTCAGGGCGAACTGATCCGCGTGCCGATGCCGGCGCTGACGGAGGAGCGGCGCCGGGATCTGATCAAGGTCATCAAGCACGAGGGCGAGAACGCCAAGGTGGCGATCCGCAACCTGCGCCGTGACGCGATCTCGCATCTGAAAGAGGCGCTGAAGAAGAAGGAAATCTCCGAAGACGACGAGCGTCGCGCTCTGGACGACATGCAGCGGCTCACCGATCGCTACGTCGCCGAAGTCGATCGGGCGCTGGCGGACAAGGAAAAGGACCTGATGGCGGTCTGATTCCGGGTAGCAGCAGAGGCAGGCCTTCAGTGTTATGCCTGCTTTTGTTTCCAGGATATGAGAGGGTGTCATGGCAGGAAAATTCACCAGCTCGACGCAGGCAATTCCCCAGGTGGCAGATGTGCCGCGGCACATCGCCATCATCATGGATGGCAACGGGCGCTGGGCCAAGCAACGCTTCATGCCGCGTGTCGCCGGGCACAAGCGCGGGGTCGAGACGGTGCGCGCCATGGTCAAGGCCTGCATCGCGCACGGCGTGGAATACCTGACCCTGTTCGCCTTCTCTTCGGAGAACTGGCGCCGGCCGGTGGAGGAAGTTTCCTTCCTGATGAATCTGTTCATCAACGCCTTGCAAGGTGAAATCGGCAAACTTCATGCCAATGGCGTGCGCCTCAAGGTGGTCGGCGACCTCGCCGCCTTCGAGCCGCGCCTGGTGGCGCTGATTCGCGAAGGCGAAGCGAAGACCGCCAACAATTTCCGCCTGACGCTGACCATTGCAGCCAATTACGGCGGCCGCTGGGACATCCTGCAGGCCATGAACCAGCTGGCGCTGGCACATCCGGAAAAAGTCGGTTGCTTCGGCGAGGCCGATCTCGCGCCGCACCTGATGATGGCTTATGCGCCGGAGCCGGACTTGTTCATTCGCACCGGCGGCGAGCAGCGCATCAGCAACTTTCTGCTCTGGCAGCTGGCCTACAGCGAGTTTCATTTCACTGAAATCCTCTGGCCGGATTTCGACGATGCAGCGCTGGATGCGGCGATAAGCTCGTATCGCCGGCGCGAGCGGCGCTTTGGCCGGACTAGTGAGCAACTCGGCGAGCAACTGGGCCAGTCGGCAAGCGCCGTCGCGCCAGCGCCGACTCTTGCATTCCCGTCCGCAGATACCGATGCTTAAAACGCGGGTCATCACTGCGCTGCTGCTGGTAGCGGGGCTTGGTTTGATTCTTTTTGCGCTGCCGCCGCTGGCGGCGGTGCTGACTTTTGCCGCGATTGCAGCGCTGGCCGCGTGGGAGTGGGGTGGGCTGATGCGCCAGGATCAGCCGGCGCGAGTGATGTATGCGTTTGTGCTGTTGCTGTTCTGCTGGCAACTGACAGTGGCGGCGCCGCAACTTGTTCCGCTGTTGCTGGCGGTGTCGGTGGTGTTCTGGATTCTTGTGGTGCCTTTGTGGGTTCGCTTCAAGTGGACCTTGGCCGGCAACGATTTCTTCGGCTACGTGCTCGGCGCTCTGGTGATCCTGCCGACCTGGGCCGCGATGGTGGCCTTGCACGCGGTGAGCACCTGGTTGCTGCTGGCGGCCATGGCACTGGTCTGGATTGCCGATATTTCCGCCTATTTCGCCGGCCGGGCCTTTGGTAAGCACGGCAGGCACAAGCTGGCGCCGACCATCAGCCCCGGCAAGACCTGGGAGGGCGTGGCCGGCGCCGTGGTGGGCGTGCTGATCTACGGCGCCCTCGTGCTTTCCTTCTCGCCCCTTGTCGGACGCCTGCCGTGGTCGCTGCCCGTGCTGGTGCTGCTGTTGATCGTGCTGACCGCGGTCAGCGTGATGGGCGACCTGTTCGAATCGCTGCTCAAGCGTCAGGCCGGCATCAAGGACAGCAGCAATCTGCTGCCGGGGCACGGTGGCGTGCTCGATCGCATCGACGCGCTGACCTCCACCCTGCCACTGGCAGCGCTGATCCTGCATTTCGTCCGTTCATGAAACTGGTCATTCTCGGCGCCACCGGTTCGATTGGCGTCAGCACCCTCGACGTGGTGGCGCGTCATCCCGATCGCTTCGAGGTGGTGGCCCTGACCGGGCACCGCCAGGTGGATGTCCTTGCGGCACAGTGCCGCCAGTTTCGCCCGGCGTATGCGGTGGTGGGCAGCGCGACGGCGGCGCAGCAGCTTGCCGGCTTGCTAAAGGAAGCCGGCGTGCGCACCGAGGTGCTGTACGGCGCGGACGCCTTGGTGGAGGTCGCCAGCCTGCCCGAAGTCGACGCGGTGATGGCCGCCATTGTGGGCGCCGCCGGACTGCCACCGACTTTGGCCGCGGCGCGCGCCGGCAAGCGCGTGCTGCTCGCCAACAAGGAAGCGCTGGTCATGGCCGGCGCGGTGTTCATGAGTGAGGCGCGTCGCGCCGGCGCCCTGTTGCTGCCGATCGACAGCGAGCACAATGCGGTATTTCAGTCCATGCCGTACGATTATTCTGGCGACATGGCGCGGGGCGGGGTAAGAAGAATTTTGCTGACTGCCTCGGGCGGTCCGTTTCGTACCGCGGCGCTGGATGTGCTGACGCGGGTGACGCCGGAACAAGCGGTGGCGCATCCCAACTGGGTCATGGGGCGCAAGATTTCAGTCGATTCGGCGACCATGATGAACAAGGGCCTCGAAGTGATCGAGGCGCACTGGCTGTTCAACGCGCCGGCCGAAAGAATCGAGGTGGTGATTCATCCGCAGAGCGTGATCCATTCCCTGGTCGATTACGAGGACGGTTCCGTTCTGGCGCAGTTGGGCAACCCCGACATGCGCACGCCGATCGCCCATGCCCTGGCCTGGCCGCAGCGCATCGATTCCGGAGTGGCGCCGCTCGATCTGTTCGCCGTCGGCCAGCTCAATTTCGAACGTCCGGACCTGGTGCGTTTTCGCTGTCTCGATCTGGCTTACCGGGCCCTGCGCGCGGAGGGCAACGCGGCCGCGGTGCTGAATGCCGCCAACGAGGTCGCCGTGGCCGCCTTTCTCGAACGTCGCTTGCCCTTTCTGGGCATTGCCGGCTTGATTGCCGCAACGCTGGATGCGGTGCCGCAGGCGGCGCTGCCCGACCTGGCGGCGGTGCTGGAAGCCGATCGACAGGGCCGCACGGTGGCGACGGAAATCCTCGCTCGGCTGGGCGCTGCCACATGAATCCTCAAATGCTGGCCTGGTATGTCGGTGCCTTCCTGGTCGCCCTGGCGGTGCTGGTGGTGGTGC
>JANMTA010000213.1:0-3907 GCA_031389965.1 Betaproteobacteria bacterium | reverse complement strand
CTGGTCGAGAACCGCTATGTCGGCATGAAGTCGCGCGGCTGCTACGAAACCCCGGGCGGCAGCATATTGCTGAAGGCGCATCGCGCCATCGAGTCGGTCTGCCTCGATCGCGAAGAGGCGCACCTCAAGGATGATCTGATGCCGCGCTATGCCAGCCTGATCTACAACGGCTACTGGTGGAGCCCGGAACGCCGTGCCCTGCAGGCGCTGATCGACCACACCCAGGAGCACGTCAATGGCTGGGTCCGCCTCAAGCTGTACAAGGGCAACGTGATCGTCGTCAGCCGCGATTCGAAGACCGATTCGCTGTTTGATCCGACCATCGCCACCTTCGAGGACGATGCCGGCGCCTACAACCAGAAGGACGCCCACGGCTTCATCCGTCTTAATGCGCTGCGCCTGCGCATTGCGGCGAACCGGTCCGAGAGCCGGGCCGGCAAGAAGCAGGGCTGAGGGAGCGCAAGAGGACCACGCCGATGTTCGGCATTTCCGAGGAGGAACTGGCTCAGTTTGGCATGACGTTCGGCGTGGGTGCCTTCATGCTCTACATGCTGTTCATCATCGGCGAACTGGCCTGGAAATCCAAGGCGGGCAAGCTCGGTACCTTCATCCTGTTCTTCGTGCTCTCGTTTGGCATGCTCGGCTTTGTGGCCAAGATCATTATTCAAAAAATGTGGGGAATCTGAAATGTCCAGTTTGAAAAATGAGTTTGAAAATGTTTCCGTGGTGAAGAAGGCCAACGTCTATTTCGACGGCAAGTGCGTCAGCCATACGGTGCAGTTCGCCGACGGCACGAAGAAGAGCGTCGGCGTAATCCTGCCGGCGACCCTGACCTTCAACACCGGCGTGCCGGAGGTCATGGAAACCGTGGCCGGCGCCTGTCGCTATCGCCTCAAGGGCGGGGACTGGAAAAGCAGCGGCGCGGGCGAGAGTTTCACGGTGCCGGGCAACTCCAGCTTCGACATCGAAGTCAGCGGCGAGCCGTATCACTACGTTTGCCACTTTGATTGACCCGGAGAGAGAAACATGCCTTCATTCGACATCACTTCCGAAGCCGACCTGGTGGCCCTGAAGAACGCCGTGGACGTGGCCGGACGCCACATCGGCAACCGCTATGACTTCAAGGGCACCTCGGCGCGTGCCGAGCTGAACGAGAAGGACAAGACCATCATGATCCATGGTGATTCCGAATTTCAGCTCAGCCAGGTCAAGGACATCCTGTTCCCGGAAATGGAAAAGAAGGAGCGCGAAAGCACCAAGCGCCTCGATCACGGGCCGGTGCAGTCGGTCGGCGGCAACAAGTCCAAGCAGGAACTCAAGATCAAGGTCGGCATAGAGATGGAACTGGCGAAGAAAATCGTCAAGCTGATCAAGGACAGCAAGCTCAAGGTGCAGGCCAGCATCCAGGGCGACGCGGTGCGCGTCACCGGCGCCAAGCGCGACCTGTTGCAGGAAGCCATCGCGCTGGTGAAGAAGTCGATCACCGACTTTCCCCTCCAATACGGCAACTTCAGGGATTGAGAAAGTTTGGCGCCGTACCGCCGGCGCCGACTTTTCAGTCCTTGCGCAAGCCGTCGATCCAGCGTGTGTAAAGCCGGTCTGCCACGACGCGCATCGCGGCGATGCGCGCTTCCATGTTTTCTTCCATCTGCTCCGGCGTCTGCACCGATACCGAGGGCGGAACCTTTTCCGCCGCCCACTGCTGACACCAGTTGCGGATCATCGAATCCGTCATCTCGACATGGCATTGCAAGCCCAGGTGCGGGCCGCGGACGAAGGCCTGGTTGGCGCAATGCACACTTTGCAGAATGCGGATGGCGCCGGGCGGCAGGGTGAAAGTCTCGCCGTGCCAGTGGAAAGCCTCGAAGCGCTGAACGCCGCCCATCCAATCCGCGGCTGCGTCTGTCGCTTCGACGTTGCCCCAGCCGATTTCCATGACCCGGTTGCGGCCTACGGTGCCGCCGAAGGCCCTGGCCATGAGTTGTCCGCCGAGGCAATGGCCGATTACCGGAACTCCCGCGGCGTCGGCCTGGCGGATCAGTTGCAACGTGAGTGGGATCCAGGGCAGGTCGTCATTGACGCTCATCGGCCCGCCCATGAAGCATAGCCCCGAGAATTCCTCGGAAGTCGGCGGTGGCGAGACGCCGTCATCGACTCTAAACAGCGTCCACGGCAGGGAATGGCGGTCGAGGAATGTGGCAAAATAGCCCGGACCCTCCCCGGGGCTATGACGGAATATTGCGATCGGTTTCATGCCGGAGTCTTTTGTTAACGCAGGCCCGAATTCTAGCGGAGGCCTGCTTTCCCTGATGCGTCGTCGATTCAGCGAAGGTCGAGTCGCGTCTGCCGTCACCGAAACCTCGTTTGTCGAAGGCAAGGAGTTGATTCCCGCCGCCGTGCTGGTGCCCGTGATCGTGCGCGAAACCGGTCTCACCATGCTGCTGACCCAGCGCACCGCGCATCTGCGCGACCATGCCGGGCAGGTCAGCTTTCCCGGTGGACGCTGCGAGGCGGGCGACGCCTCGCCCGAAGCCACCGCCCTGCGCGAGGCCGCAGAGGAAGTCGGCATTGCCGCATTCCAGGTCGAGATTCTCGGTCGCCTGCCGGAATATCGCACCGGTACCGGCTTCGTCATCACGCCGGTGGTCGGCCTGGTAACGCCGCCGCTGAATCTGAAGCTCGATGATTTCGAGGTGGCGGAAGTCTTCGAGCCGCCGCTCCAATTCCTCCTCGACAGCGCCAACCATCAGCGCCAGAGCATCGAAGTGCGCGGCACCCGGCACGAGTACTGGGCCATGCCCTGGCAGGGCTATTTCATCTGGGGCGCGACGGCCGGCATGCTGGTGACCCTGCATCACTTCCTCTACTCCGAGGCATGAACGCATGAGCGCCCCCCGCCGGGCCGCCCCAAGGGGGGCGCAGCCAACACACGGCGCCGCGCAGCGGCGAACCACCGTCACCTCCTGCCTTGGGGCGCAGGCAGGGTTTCGCAGAGCACAGCTCTGCGCTGCCGCAGCCGGCCGGCTATGCAGAGCCGGCCGTGGGATAGGGGCTGGGGAGAGGGTCGTCCAATGACCCTGATTTCCATCATTATCGTCCTGCTGATCGAACAGGTACACGCGCTCCCGGTGCAGCGCGTGGTGCTTGATCCGGTGGCGCGGCTGGCAGGCTTTCTCGAAGAAAAATTCAACGACGGCGGCCGCAGTCATGGCGCCGTTGCCTGGGGGCTGGGGGTGGCCCTGCCGGCGGCCATGGTGTCGCTGCTGCATGCCTTGCTGATGCACTTCCAGCCGCTGCTGGCGTTCCTGCTGGGCATCGGCGTTTTGTACCTGACCATGGGTTTTCGCCAGTTCAGTCATTTCTTTACCAATATTCACCTGGCGCTGCGCCAGGGCGACACCGACCAGGCGCGTCAGATACTGGCGCAATGGCGCGGACGCGCCGCCGACCGCCTGACGTCCGGCGAGATCGCCCGCCTGGCCATCGAAACGGGCCTGCTCGCCTCGCATCGACATGTCTTTGCTCCGCTGCTGTGGTTCGTCGTGCTGGGCCCGGCCGGCGCCTTGTTTTACCGCTTGGCGCATTCATTCGACGAGCTCTGGGGCCGGCGCAGCGAAATTGAATTCGGCGAGTTCGGCCAGTTCGCGCACCAGGCTTTCGCGCTGATCGACTGGTTGCCAATCCGCGTGACGGCGGCATCGTTCGCGGTCGTCGGCGATTTCGAGGATGCCGTGCATTGCTGGCGCACGCAGGCGGATCGATGGCCCGATGATGGCTCCGGCTCCGGTATACTTCTCGCCAGTGGTGCCGGCGCCCTGGGGGTGCGGTTGGGGATGCCGGTGCACGATGCGATTCAGGAAATGGGCGAGTCCGGTGATCGCCCCGAACTGGGGCTGGGCGAAGATGC
>JANMTA010000201.1:0-12251 GCA_031389965.1 Betaproteobacteria bacterium | reverse complement strand
CGTTGAATACGTCATTGGAGATATTCGACATCACTGTTCAGCGAGTATCGGAATTGCCATATTTATTGGCGACGAGACTGATCCCGATCAGGTAATCAAGAACGCGGACACGGCCATGTATGAGGCAAAAAAAGAATCAAGTACAGTGGTTCCTTAATGAATCCACGCGCACTCATGTTGTAGCGTTGGCGTGGTCACGAAAGCCCATGTGGTGGGAAATGGCCGCGTAACCGGTCCGGCGGACCGCCAAGCTGCGCTGGGTCGCTGAAGGCGGTCGGGAACTCTACTACCGCCGAGTCCAACGGCTTGCAAGCGGATTCAGTTGCCCTTGCCGGCGGCATCCGCCCGGTACAGGTACTCTGCCTCGGCCTGGAACCAGTCGTCCAGCTCGTCTCCCGGCGCAAACCCTCGTTGCTCGGCGCGAAAATAGGCGGCGACCGCGATCATCTCGTCCAGTTGAGACCTATCGACGCCCTGTGCGGCGGCGGCACCGGCCGTCGCGGCTTCGCTGTTCCCGAAACTGATGCCCTTCCTGACTTTTTGTGTCGAACCACTGGTAGCTTTCATTTTTTCCTCCAGATTGCCGGGAGATTGGTTTCCGCCGCTCGGCCGACGCGACATCTCTTAATGGAACTCGGACGGATGCCGAGCCTCCCGGTTTGCATAGGCCCAGATCAGCGAGGCTACACGCAGTTCGACTATCTCGTGCTGCGCGCGCTCGTCGCCAGATGACGCCCTGTCAAATAGTGTCTGGCAGCACCTTTCAGCCGCACTGGCAAGCTCGGTTGCGGGGGTGGCAAGTGGCAGACCGACAATTTCATTGAGCGGCGCAATCATGTGTCATCTCCCGCGGGCCCCGCTGCCCGACCAATTGGCGCGGCCTTGTGAAGCTACGGTGCGGAACAGGGAAGCGACCGAAAACGACGCCGCCCTGACCCGTTTCAGGCAGCCTTGCTCGTCCTCGATCCGTTAGCTCCGCCGTTGCCTTGGCGCGAAGCGCGTCCAGCCGCGGCGTCGGTTTTTGCTCCGGCAGCCCGTGCGTTCTGGATCAGGCTCTCGACGATCTGCCCGTTCAGTTCGGGAACCCTGCTTTGCATCATCTGGAACAGTTCGTTCTGGTAAATCACTGCGTTCTTGAGCAAAGCCGCCATGCCTTCGGCACTGGTCCGGGTGGTACTTTCCAGCACTTTCGGCCAACTCTGCAACATTGCCGACGGCCCCTCCAATGTCAGCAACTCCTGATATTCCCGGCTGACTTCGCTATAGATATTCTCGGTCACGTCGAGCTGTGCCCGTGCCAGACCCAGGGTGCGTTCGGCAAGCTGCTGTGCGTATTCAACCGCCATTTCGGTATTGGGTTTGAACATCGCGGTAACGTTTTCGATCATGCTGAACTCCTGGATAGGTTGATGGCGAAATCGTCGTACTGACGTATCGCCGAACGTGGGGACCAAAGCGGCGGGAGCTCTGCTCCCTAGGGTGGACTTTCCGCCTTCCGGCGTCGTCATGCTATCGGGGTATTTCGCGAACTGTGTCAGCGATCACCGCGAAGTGTGTAGGGGTTCGCCTACACGCCCGTTGAAGCGGGCAACGCGGCGCGGCTATTGGCCGAGCTTGCGTTCGATGACGTAACGCGTCAGTTCGGCGTTGTTGCGCAGCCCCAGCTTCTCCAGAACGCGGGCCCGGTAGGTACTGACGGTCTTCGGACTCAGGTGCAGGGATTCCCCAATCGCGGTCAACGCGATTCCCCGGCTGAGCATGCGCATGACGGCCATTTCGCGCTCCGACAATAAATCGTGCGCCTGCTTGAGCCCACCCCTGGCGGTACCGGCAAGAAGCTTTTCGGCGAGTTGCGGGCTCAGGTAGCGCTCGCCGCGGCCGGCGCGTCGAATCGCTTCGAGAATTTCCTCGGGTGCACTGTCCTTCGGCAGGTAGCCCGTGGCGCCGCCTTCGAGTGCGGGCAACGCATATTCGTCCTCGGCGTACATGCTGAAGATCAGCACCGGCAGGGCCGGTTTCTGGCGCTTGACGCGTTTAAGTACCTCAAGCCCGTTTACGTCGGGTAGCCCGATGTCGAGCAGCAACAGGTCCCAGTCCTCGGCTGCCACCAACGCCAGCGCCTCGCGACCACTGCACGCCTCGCCGGCGAGGCGGTAGTCGGTGGCGTTTGCGAGAAACTGCCGAAGGCCACCGCGGACCACGGCATGGTCATCGGCGATCAGAATCTTGAGCATCGTGTCCTCCCGATTTCCGGCGCCGGTCACCGGCTCCAGACGATGACGCGGCCGCGCCAAGCGGTCGCAGCGGGGCCGCCAGCGTGGCAACGGTGCCCTGGCCGGGCCGGCTGTCAATCTGCAGCGACCCGCCGAGCATGCTGAGACGGCGCTCGATTGCGGAGAGACCGGAGCCGCTGGTGATGGTGCCCGGATCGAAGCCGCTGCCGCGATCGGCGACGGTGATACGCAAGGTATCGCCATCCACGAGGTCCAGTGTCAGTTTTGCGCGCGACGCGCCGGCATGCTTGACTGCATTCATCAGCAACTCTCGCACGGCATTGAAACACAGCAGGCGCAGTGCCATGTCGTCGGATTCCGCTTCGGGCGTGCTGTTCAGCTCGACGTCCAGCCCATGGTTGTCCCGTACCCAGTGGCACAGGGACTCCAGGGCCGGGCTCAAGCCACGCTCGCGAATCAACGGCGGACTCAGCTGAAAGCTCAGCGTACGGGCCACGTCGATGGCTCCGCTGATGTGCTGGCAGGCGTCGCCTGCAATCTGCAAGCGGTCTTCCGGCGGCGTGCTGGCGCTCAGACTGCTCAGCGACAGGCGCGCCGCCACCAACAGGGGCTGCACCTGGTCGTGCAACAGTTCGTAAAGGCGATCGCGCTCACGCTGTTCGGCGTGCGTCAGTTCCCGCGCCAATTCGCGCAGATGCGCGGCCTGCTCGGTGGCAATTTGCTCCAGCCGCTCGTTGGCGTCGCGCAGCTGGTCCATGGCCTGGCGGCGCTCCGTGATGTCGAGCGCCATGCCACACAACAATGGCCGCTGACCGGCATCGCGAATCGGAAACTTGACGACCAGGAATTCACCCTCGCTACCGTCGCCGCGCAGGCCCGACTGCGGGCTTTCCATCGCCTCCCAGGCGCCGATCACTTCCTGATTGCTCGACATATACCTTTCAGCGAGTAGCGGCGGATAGACCTCGCTGATCAGCTTGCCGACCAGGTCCGTCGCCGGCACCTTGAACATCTTGTAACAGATCGGGCTGACGTACTGGAATCGTCCCTCGCCATCGACTATCCATGATGCCACGGGACTGTTGGTCATGAAGGCGCGGAAGCGCTCCTGGCTTGCAATCAGGGCCTGCCTTGCCTCCTTGATCTGAGTGATGTCCTGCGTGACGCCGAAGGCACTGCGCAGCTGCCCTTCTGCATCGAACTCGAGTACCGCCCTTTCGCGCACCCATCTGACCTCGCCGTCGATCAGCAGGCGGTGCTCGACGTCGTAGGGCTCGCCCTGCGCGCCGCCATGCCAGATACGATCGACCTCGACACGATCATCCGGATGGATTTTCGCAAGAAAGGCCTCGTAACTCAGCGGCGCACCGTCGCCAACGCCGAAAATCCGCTGCGTCTCGCGCGAGCCCTTGAATTGCCTGCGCAGCACGTCAAATCGCCAACTGCCGATGTGGCCGACGCTTTGCGCCCGGTTCAGGTCGTCCGCCACACGCTTCATGCGCGTGATGTCGATGCAGGAACCGATATAGCCGAGAAACTCCTGATCGGGCCCATAGCGTGGCACGCCGTTGTCAAGAACCCAGCGGTACTGTCCGTCGGTACGGCGCAGGCGATACTCCATTTCGAAAGGCTGGCGACGGTCGAAGGCCTCTCCGTAGGTGCGCAGGCAGCGCTGCAGGTCGTCCGCATGTACCGCTTCGGTCCAGCCGGCGCCAAGCTCCTGCGCCATGTTGCGACCGGTGAAATTCAACCATTGCTGATTGAACCAGTTGCAGCCCTTGTCGACACCGGCGACCCAGATCAGCACCGGGGCGGAGTCGGCCATCGCGTGAAAGCGCGTCTCGCTCTCCTGCAAGGCCTGTTCGGCACGCCAGTGGGCGCTGATGTCGGTCAGCGCGATGCGCAGGCTTGGCAGTGAGTCGCTGTTCGTGCTACGCAAGTAATCGAGGCAGGCCACGAAACTTTCGCCATTGCCGCGCTGGAGATTCAGTTCGCAGGACTGCTTCCCGCCGCGCTGCAATGCATGCAGCCGATGCTTGTACCACCTGTCCCGGTCCTCTGGAGCTACCAGCAGAGCGAAAGGATGTTGCAGAAGCTGGCCTCGGTCTGCGCCCAGCAACGCGGCGCCCGTGAGATTGATTTCTGTTATTTGGCCACTATTGTCGAGCGTGAGGTAACCGATAGGCGCAAATTCGTAGAGGTCCAGGTAACGGTCACGAGATTCCTCCAGCGCCGCCTGTGCCTTGCGCAGGGTCTCGTTCTGCATTTCCAGTTCGATCCGGTACACCTGCAGTTCGTGCAAGAGTTCTTGCGCAGACCGCACCGGCGCCTCGGCCGGGCGGGCACGGGCAAGTTTCGCCTCAGCGTCAACCCTTAGTCGCGGTTTGGGCGAGACGGGGAAGACCATCTTTTTGCTCACGGGCAGGTTCCTGATCCGGTTCGGCGCCGAAGGCACGTCCCGAGTTCGCCGTCACGGCAACCCGGCGCAACGCCTGCCAAACAGGATACACGACCCGGTGCGACGCCGTGCGCCGGTCTCAGCAGCCCCTTATCGCGGCCAGAACAAGCTCCAAGTAGGCCACAGGAACAGGGCACACCAGACATCCAGCGGATTGGTCAGCGAATAGCCTTCGCTGCCGCCATGAACGTACAAGTCGCGACGATCATAGGCCCGGCGTGTCTCGTGCCCCTTGAGCATCCTGTAGGCTTCAGCCGCGGCCTTGAATTTGCTCTCGCCGTCCGGGTCGCTCGTAACGTCGGGATGAAAACGCTTTGCCTGCCTGCGATAGGCCGCTTTGACCTCGGCCCCGGAGGCGCTGCGATCGATCCCCAAAATGCGGTAGTAGTTCCGCGCTTCCATGGCCTGCTCTCCTGGCATCGCTTTGCAGCTACACGGCAAGATCGTTGCGATCGGCATTCAATGCCATGTGCTTGGCCGTCAGGCTACTCAGGCGCGGCGGTACGTCTGTACGCCACAGCACACAGCGACCGGGGCCTCCGTGAACAAAGCCAGGAGTCAGCAAGAGTCGGCGCTGACCTTACGGCAACTCATCCTGAAGTCGCCGAAAATCAGGGGATGGATGGCTTCTCGTTTTGCGCATCAAGGCTGCCATCAACGCCGCTGAAATACTTCCGCAGCGGACAAACCTGATCCCTGGCGCAGGCATACTTGCGCTGGCACTCGGTCAAGGACTGATCCAGTGTCACCATTTGTCCACAGACCGCACAGTGCTCCATCGGCGAATCGAACATGATTCTCTCCACTCCCCTGACCGGGCCAAGGATAGGGAAGGCAACGGCATAAAGTCAAGCTGCTCATGCCGCACCCCAGCTGATAAAATCCGGACCATGATCGAATGGACCCCAGATCTCAGCACCGGCGTGCCCGTGCTCGACAAACAGCACAAGGCGATTTTCCAGTGGTTGGCCGAACTGGAAAGCGCCACCGTCGAACAGCGCACTCTTTTTGGCGTATATGTCATCACCCGCCTGAAGCACTACATGCGAGAGCACTTCGCCGCCGAGGAAGCCATGATGAAGTCAGCCGGCTATCCCGATCTTGCAGAACATCAGGCGCAACATGCCGAGTTCCGCGCCAAGCTGGAGGAACTTCAGCTCAAGTCGATCGGAGAGGACATCTCGACGGATACCGTGTGCTTCCTCAATCACTGGCTCACCAATCACATCGCCAAGACCGACATGGCCTACGTGCCCTACCTGAAACGTTAGCCGGGCCGTGCAACACGGCCGGATCTGGCGTTGCGCACCGGCCGCCGGCGCTGTATGATAATTCCATGAAACGCCTGCTCTCGATTTATGTTTTTGCGATTCTCTTCGCGGCCGCGCCGGCCTTCGGCCAGACCAGCGGCGAGCCCGTTCCCGGCGTCGGCTTTCACTGCTGGATCGGTACCGATGGTGCGCCCTTGTTCACCCGCCGCATCCGCTGCATCGCGGATCGGGAACTCCGGCTTGAGGAAATGCCGGATATGGAATCGCCCAACATCATCGACCTCCTGCACCGCGAACTGCACTTCGGCTCGGGAGTCTCGACAGAGAAAGCGTTCAAGGCAAACATCGAGCGGGTCCGCGAGGCCGGCGAAGTATGGAATATCCGTATTTTTACCGACCCCTACGACTCATCCTGGGAAGAGCAGCGACCGCAGAAGCTGGTCAATGCCGTCCTCTGCCCCAGCGATACGACCTGCGCCGTGATGTTCAGTCGCTAAGGCGTAGCGATGCGGCGGTGCCGGCCTAGTAGAGCACCTCGCTCCAGCGCCCGCACAACTTCAATGCGCGCAGGTTTTCCGTGCCGGCGACCAATACCCGGTTGCCCGGCCACAGGCGCCCGGCTTCCAACTATTGCGGAGCCATGAAACGGCAAGCGCCCGGTCTTGAACCCGCTGCTTGCCCCGGCGCGATGTCGGGAGTCACACTCATTTTTTGATCGCTCCCTTGGCGATTTCATAGCAGGCATCGATATGCGAGTTGCCCAGATACATCATTGCCGTCACGCTGAGGGCCACGGCAGCGACCTGCCCGGCAAACGGTATGTACTTGAGCACCTGCCTGGTGGCGAGGCGCACGCTGACTTTCTTCAGGGCCGCGATCGCCAGTTGTCTGGTGATGGCCCGCCCCGCCAGATCGCTGCCGACCTTCTTCAACATGGCGTAGATCAGCACCTTGTGGCGGGGATCGAGTTCGTCGATCTGCTCGGGAGTCAGTCCGAATTTCCGGTTGATCGCCGGAATCAATTGCAGCAGCAGGCCGACATCACCCGCGATGTCCACGCCCGGAATCGGAATCAGCGACATGCCGCCGGAAGTCGCGGCACGGCGCCTGACCATGGCCTTGCAGGACGCGCGAATCTTGTCGAGCTCGGTGAGTGATTTTGGCAGCATTTGCAGTCCCGTCCGCTATGGCCGGCACGCGGCAAAGCGCGGCAGGCCGTCGTCACAATCCCACCACGAGGCCTTCGAACCGGTAAAGATGTGGAAGGCGTTGGCGCAGGTGAAGGGCGTATCCACGGTACCCAGGCGCAGTCGCCTGACCCCGGGCGTGTCGTCCTTCGCGCTGTAGATCGGGCTGCCGCAGTTGGCGCAGAAGGCCCTGACCTTGTCCGGCGACGAACGATATTCCTTGAGCAGTTCGGCCCCGGCAAGGATGCGCAAGCGGGCGGTGGCCACCGGACTCACCGCGGCAAACGCCGAACCCTGCGCCTTGCGACACTGCGCACAATGGCAGATCGATATCTCCCCGATCTTGCCGTCATACTGATAGCGGACCCCGCCGCACAGACAGCCGCCTTCGATCACGCCCCGCTCCTTTCCGTAATTTTCCGATGCCGCAAGCGCGGCGACCTGCAGGCTATTTTTCAGCCAGCGTCTTGAGGCTGGCCAGCCCCTGCTCGAACTGCGCGCCGACCATTTTGTCCATGCTGAAGTACAGGCTCATGAGCTTGGACATAAAGCTGTTGGGGCCATGCATGACCCAGCTGAACTCGGTGCCCTCGCCGCTGGCCGTCAGCAGGTACTCGGCCGTGTTGTGCGCTGTGAAGGGCTTCAGAAAATCCAGCTTGATCACCACGCGCGCGGGTTCCACCGCGTCGATGATTTCCATGCGCCCCTGCCCCACCTTGCTGTTGCCCTGCCATTCATACACCGCACCCTGCCCACTTTGCGCGCCGGAAAAGCTCTTGCGCATCGCCGGATCCAGCGCCGCCCAGGGCGACCAGTCGTCGAAGTTGCGGAAATCGCTGACGTAGGCAAACAGTTCCTCGCGCGTGGCATTGATGCGGATCGAGCGCTGCACGCGAAAGCTGGCGGGCCGGGTGGCGACAACAAACAGCAGCACCGCGATTGCCAGCAGGACGCCGACAAGAATCAGTTTCAGCATGGCATTTTCCTTTCCGGTGGCGCGCCCCTGAATTTATTTTGCACGGTGTCGCATGGCTTGCCACCCGGATAGTAGGAGATTGTTGCTTTGGCTGGCAAGCAATCAGCCAATCCGGCGCCCGACCCGCTCGCGCTGAACCAAGCTCATGTGCAGACCGCACTTGCTGCGGCGCCAGAGCACGTCGTCGGCAGATCGTGCCCATTCGCGGGCGAGCATCCATTCCACTTCGCGCTCGCACAGGCCGCCGCCGAAATTCTCGCCCAGGTCGGCCGGCCCGCGCGCGTCGCCCAGCATCTCGGGCAGTTCGCTGCCGTGACGGCGCGCCAGCGCATCGCGCTGCACTTCCGGCAGCCAGGGATAGCGCGGCGCCACTTCGCGGCGGACGAAGTCGCCCAAGCCGCCCGCCGGCATCGCGCCGCCGGGCAGGGTCGACGTCTCGGTCCAGGCCGGCCGAGAATCCCCCAGCGCCGCCGCCAGGCGATCGACCACCTGCTCGGCCAGCCGCCGGTAGGTGGTCAGCTTGCCGCCGAACACCGACAGCACCGGCGCCTGATCGTGCCCGTCCAGGCGCAGCGTGTAGTCGCGGGTGATGGACGACGGATCGCCCGAGCCGTCGTCGTAGAGGGGACGCACCCCGGCGTAACGCCACACCGCATCCTGCGGCCGCGGTGCCTGCTGCAGGTAGCGACCGGCGGCGGCGCAGAGGTAGGCGGCTTCCGCATCGGTGGCCTGGGGGTGCAGCGGGTCGCCGGTTTCCAGCACGTCGGTGGTGCCCAGCAGCGTAAAGCGCCCTTCGTAGGGAATCATGAACACCACGCGGCGATCGTCGTTCTGCAGGATGAAGGCATGCTCGCCGGCATAGAGCCGCGGCAGCACCAGATGGCTGCCGCGCACCAGGCGCACCGAGTCGGCAGACGGCACGCCGAGGCGCTGATTGAGGACTTCCTTGACCCAGGGTCCGGCGACGTTGGCGATGGCGCGCGCCCGCAGGGTTTCGCCGCCGGAAAGCTGCACCTGCCACAGGGAGCCTGCGCGCTGCGCGGCGACCAACTCGGTGCGCGGCAGGATGCGCGCCCCCAGCCGCGCCGCATCGCGCGCGTTGGCGATCACCAGCCGGGCATCGTCGGTGCGGCAGTCGGAATAGATGAAGCCGTGGGAAAAGCGCGCCTGCAAGCCGGCGTCATAGGGCGGGCGGTCCAGCCGCACCGACGCCGAGCCCGGCAACAGCGCATCCGCGTGATGGCCGCCGAGGTGGTCATAGAGGAACAGCCCGGCGCGGATCATCCAGCGCGGCCGCAGCGATGGCACGTGGGGCATGACGAAGCGCGCCGGCCAGACCAGGTGCGGCGCCATGCGCAGCAGGGTCTCGCGTTCCGCCAGAGCTTCCGCCACCAGGCGGAATTCGAACTGCTCCAGATAGCGCAGCCCGCCATGCACCAGCTTCGAGGAACACGAGGAGGTCGCGCCGGCAAGGTCGCCACGCTCGACCAGCACTACCGAAAGCCCGCGCCCCGCCGCATCGCGCGCGATCCCCGCACCATTGATGCCGCCGCCGATCACCAGCAGGTCGATCGGGGGCGCGGATTGCGGAGTATCGGCAGACATGGGAAGGCATGTTACGCCGTGACGCCAACGCCGACTTCTCGCTTATGCAGGCGGGGAAACAAATCCTATGCTGACCCGTTTAGCGCTCGTTTAGCGCTCAGCAGCCCCGCGAATGGAACCAGAGATTGGGCCGCCCGTCCGGGCCGTGGAAGGGCAGCCAGACGCGCCTCTTCGTCGGGCTTGCCTTCGGCTCGGCGCAGGGCGCTTCGTCACTCAACTCGACCCGGACCCAGAGTTTGCCGTCGCGCCGGACCATGGACAGCAGCGACACGGTAAGCGAACGGCTGTCGGCAAAGCGGTCATCGAGGCGCAAAGGCGGACCATCAGGCGAAGCGCGCGCATCGCCGGCCGCGCCCGCACGCAGGTAAAGCAGCTTGTCGCGCAGCAACTCATCGAGAGGAATGAATGTCGCCGGGGCGCCCGGACGCACCCAGCCTGTGTCGCCATGCAAACGGATCTCGTACCATTTCCCGCGCCGTGCCGTGACCACGGCTCCCGGCTGCTCGTAGCCGTATTCGACCGCCGGCAACTCCTGCAAGGCGCCGCTCGCGCGATCGCGGACCATGACCGCGGAACCTGCACAACCACCCGCGCCCTCCTGCGTCGAGTCGGACCGCAGGAACACGTCGGCGAACGCCTCGCGCGCTCCCGGCGCACGATGGACCGCCACCGGACTCGGCTCGAACTTCGCGCAGGGCTCGCTGCCGAAGACCTGCGGCAGCGTCAGCACGCCGATCGCTCGCGCAGCCTTGGCGAGCACATCGGCGGCCGCGGGCGATGCGCAGGCCAAGGTGGCCGAGAGGACACAAACAAGCAGACCAACATGCTGTTTCGGGTCGTTCATGGCGACGAAGCATACCTTCCAAAGCCATGATGCGCGCGCCAATCGCCGGGTCGCCAGCCGCTGCGCCCCTGCTAGACTCGCGCATCACCCGCAAAGGAGCACCGCACGATGAAATACGTTGCCCACGGCAACGGCGGCGACGCCGACTGCATGATGCTGGCCGAAGGTCCGACGCCGACACCCGGCTCCGGCCAGATCCTGATCGAGGTGGTTTGCGCCGGCGTGAACCGCCCCGACGTGCTGCAGCGTTCCGGCAAGTACCCGCCCCCGCCCGATGCCTCGCCTGTACTCGGCCTCGAAGTCGCGGGCCGCGTCGCGGCGCTGGGCGATGGCGTAACGGAATGGAAAGTCGGCGACGGCGTGACGGCGCTCACGCCGGGCGGCGGCTATGCGGAATACTGCGTGGCGGCGGCCAGCCATGCGCTGCCGATTCCGCAGGGCATGGACTTCGCCACGGCGGCGGCGCTGCCAGAAACATGGTTCACCGTCTGGGCCAACCTCGTCGATCTGGGCCGCCTGAAGCAGGGCGAGCGCCTGCTGGTGCATGGCGGATCGAGCGGCATTGGGCTGGTGGCAATCCAGTTGGCGAAGCACCTTGGCGTCGAGTGCTTCGTCACCGTCGGCAATGAGGAGAAGGCCGCGTTCTGCCGTGACGCGGGTGCGGCGCACGCGATCAACTACCGCACGGCCGACTTCGCCGGGGAAGTGAAGCGCATTACTGCCGGGGCGGGCGTCGATGTGATTCTCGACATGGTCGGCGCGCCCTATCTGCAGCGCAACCTGGCTTCGCTGCGGCGCGACGGGCGCCTGGTCTATGTCGCATTCCTCGAAGGCAGCAAGGGAGAAGCGGACCTGATGCCGGTGATGCTGAAACGCCTGACCATCACCGGTTCCACCATGCGGCCACGCACGCTGGCCGAAAAAACAGCCATCCGCGATGCGCTGGCCGCCAACATCTGGCCGGCGCTGGCACGCGGCGAGTTGCTGCCGCATCTGTTCGCCCGCTTTCCGCTGGCGCAGGCGGCGGAGGCACACCGCCTGATGGAATCGAGCCGGCACATCGGCAAAATCGTGCTGGAGGTCGGGGTATGAAGTTGACCATCGACGTGGTCTCCGACGTGGTCTGCCCCTGGTGCTTCATCGGCAAACGCCATCTTGACCGTGCGCTGGAACTGTGGCGCGAAGAGCAGCCCGATTGCGCGGTGACGGTGCATTGGCGTCCCTACTTTCTCAACCCGGACACACCGGAAACCGGCGAGCCCTATCGGCCTTTTCTGGAAAAGAAGTTCGGCGGACCAAAGCAACTGGAGGAACTCTGGCAGCGCGTCGGCGAGGCGGGACGACCGGCCGGCATCGAGTTCGCCTTCGAGAAGATCGAACTGCGCGCCAACACACTGAACGCGCACCGGCTGATCCACCATGCGCAGTCAAAAGTTATGTCTACGGCAAAGCCGGAGATGGTATCCCTTGCGGACGACGCTGGCGGAACGGCGATTTGCGACCTGGTCGAAGCGCTCTTCGCCGCGCAGTTCCTCGAAGGAAAGCATGTCGGCGACCGCGAGGTATTGACCGACGTCGCCGCCGCCTGCGGCATGGATCGCGAGACCGTGCTGAGCTACCTGGAGTCGACCGAGGATGCCGACGCCGTGCGCGGCGGTGCCGCAGAAGCGCAGCGC
>JANMTA010000191.1:0-3446 GCA_031389965.1 Betaproteobacteria bacterium | reverse complement strand
TTCGGCACCGCCGAGGAGCATTTCTTCGACCATCAACGCCGGCGCGTCGGCGGATGCGCCGTTGATTCGGGTTCGGATACCGTAAAGCCCGCCGGGCACGGCGTTCGCCAACATAAAGACGTATTGTTTGTTGGCCAGTTTTTCAAAGCGTGAACGGTTCGGGTCGTCGCGGTAGGGTGAGATGCTGATCTCCTGCACCGCCACCGGACCGCCGCGATACTGCAATGTGAGACTGCGGATCGAAGCGCCTTGGTAGACCGCCATGCGAATGCGCTTGCGAAAGTAATTGGCCTTGCCTTTGGTCAGGCGCTGCATTTCCCGGATATCGTGTTCGAGAAAGTAGAGGATGGCCGGGTTCCCCTGGGCGGCGTCGACATCGGGCTGATGCATCTCGCGTGCGCCGGTAAGGAATCGAGCGCTCACGGCACAGCATCTGCCATCGGGTTGCGCAGTGAGTACCACGTCCACCTTATCGTCGAACGCCTGTTCC
The DNA here is from genome assembly GCA_031389965.1 of Betaproteobacteria bacterium. Taxonomy (GTDB): domain Bacteria; phylum Pseudomonadota; class Gammaproteobacteria; order Burkholderiales; family Rhodocyclaceae; genus Sulfuritalea. Next base: position 2,956 of record JANMTA010000191.1, on the reverse strand, counting down.
AGAGTTCCGGTCTTGCGGTAGTTGTAGTGCAGTGTGAGCGGGGGTTGCAACTTGCCGAGCTGGTTGTCGATGAAAAGCGCCCGCTCGGCCGCGGAGAAGTCGTTCGCTGCCCCAGCTACGCCAGGCGACAGCAGGACCAGTCCCAGGACCAGGCCACAGTGGGTGCGAATGAGGTTGGTTGGATTCATGGTGTCCGCAAATCAGGGGGACCCATGGAACACGGTGCGCTTGCGTTAATGTCCGCAAGCGTGGATCGGATTGGGGGCGAATTCGGGTTGCGCAGGTGGGATTGGATCACCAACGAGCACTCCAGCGCGTGTTGTGCCTCGGACAGCCTGTCCATTTGGGCCAGCGCCACGCCCATTTGGTACCAGGGTTCGGGATCGCTGGGGTCGGCGTGCGCCCATTCGGCTGCCTGTGACTCCAGCTCCGGCCATCGCTTGTCGCGCTGGAGCAGCGCTGCCTTCAGAAACCTTGGCTGGGCGCGGACCGGCCGTTGCCAATAGGCCGGTTTCGCCGAACGGTCCGGCACCACGTCGCTGTAACCCGCCTGGCCCGGCGCATCGAGCATGGCCTGGAGCCACTCGGCAGGTGCGGCAAAGTAATGCGCTTGACCGCCACGCAGGCGAAACGTCAGAATTCCCACCAGGCGCTGCTGCTGGTCGAACAGCCCGCCGCCGCTGGCGCCGGAGCTGAACCCATTCGAGCTCTGAATCACGTGGCTGCCGTCGAACCGATGCAGCGCGATCACTTCACCCGGGCTGCTGCGCAAGCCCATGCCCCCGGTGTAGCCGAGTGCGGTCACCGGCTGCCCCGGCTTGAGTTGGTCGGCCCGCCCCAATGACACGACTTTGCCCTGCAGCCCGGGGACCCGAAGAAGACACAGGTCATGGTCGACATCGCTCATTTGCGAAGCCGCAAGCCATCGACCGCCGGAGCGCAGCACGTTGATCTTCAGCGCATCGCGGGTGACGTGACAGTTGGTGGCGATGGTTTCTGGGGCGATCACGACGCCTGACCCAAGAGAAACGCCGCCCTGGACGCGCAACGCCTCGATCTTCAGCACACTGGCGCTCAAGCCCAAGAGCACCGCCGAGTCCATGTCTGCCCGGGTTGGCATCGCCGCAAGAGCCCACAGCACAAGGACGATCAGACGCTTCATTGGCAACTGGGAGTATCGATCCCTACGGCTTGGCGGCTTCGTACGAGGCATCGACCAGCGGCACGCCGTACTCCTTCAGGATGGCCTGAATCTCGGGTCTTTTCGATTCGATAAGACCTTCTATCTGCTGCTTCCATTCGCGCTCGCCGTAGCGCACGCCCATGGCCATCTCGTAGTCGAACCTGACGCCGGGCTCCGACTTCATTGGCACCACAGCCAGCGCGGGCGTCTTGATGCGCTGCGCAAAATAGCCGGCGATCGGGCCCCAGACGATGGCCACGTCAAGCTTGCCGGCCACAAGGTCTTTTTCGATGATTTCGCCCGGATACTGCTCAGGGTTGGCGTTCAACATCTTGTAGGGAACACCTTGCTCGACAAGTTTGTGCTTGTTGAGCCAGTCCGAGGCGGGCGAACGGTCGTAAATGCCGATGCGCAGTGTCGCCAACTTGGCTGGGTCGAGCTTCAGAAAATCTTCGGCGGACGCGACCTGATCCATGCCCTTGCCCTTCGGGAAGACCAGCGCATAAGCTGAGCGGTAGTAGGGCTTGGTGACCGACACCTGATCGTAGCCTGCGGGTACACCGATCACGATGTCGCAAGGGTAGTCTGCTCCCGGCAGCTTGAACCGCAAGGTGTTGCGGATAAAGGCCATGCGTTGCGGAAACGAATAGTAGGTCACGGGCAGGCCCAGCGCCTTGCCAAAAAGATCGGCAATTCTGTTTTCGATTCCCTCGCCCTTGACATTCGAAAACGGCAGATTGTTCGGATCCTGGCAGACGCGCAGCGCGCTACGCTGCTCAGGCTTTTCCTGGGCTTGCGCGCTTGTCATCAGCGCCATTAGCGCGAGGCCGACGACTGCGATAGCCGGCCGGTGGCGCGCACCGGCGCCTGCGCCATCGGAGCGCGCACGCCTATTGGTCATTTGGGTATCTCTTCAACCTTGGCGCGCGTGATCGCACCATCGGACCGGCCTTTGAGATAGGCGTACAGCTGATCGATGTTCTGCATGACTACCGGGCTGTTGCCGAAACTCTGCATACCCTTGTCGAGCCGACCATTCGTGACGATCGTGACGAACTCTTCCTTCGACAGCGTCTTCAGGCTGGTGATCAACGACGGGCCGACCAGGCCTTCCTGGTTGGCGCCGTGGCAGCGGTCACAGGCCGCGGCGCGCCAGGCCCGAAACCCCTTCATGGTTTCGGCATCCACCTTGTATCCATCAACCACCACATAAGGCTGGTCTTGCGCATGCGTTGCGCCTGCAAGACACAGAAGTAAGGAAAGCAAACTTTTCTTGACGTTCATGAGTCCATGATCCTAGAGTTCGAGAAACAGTGGAGTAATGGCTTCTGCCAGAGTGGAACAGACCTCTTGTCTTGGCGTCAGTTGGGCAGCGCGAACACGGTCAGAGAACCTCCGAGTTCGGTGTACTGACTAAGTTCCTTGTAGCCACCGACGGCGCCCAGGCCATCAGAGTCTTTTTCGAGGCCCGCCGCCATACCGATGCCGGCCCAGCCTCCGATGCCCGAGAACACACCTATGTAATGCTTGCCCTTGTGTTCATACGAGAACACGTTGCCGATGATGCCGGACGGCGTCTTGAACCTGAACAGCTCCTTGTTAATGTCCTTCTTGTCGACGCACTTCAGGTGGCCCTCCAGCGTGCCGTAGCAGGACAGGCCGCCTGCGGTGTTGAGCGAGCCGCTCCAGACCGAGAACTTCTCAGCTTTGCTCTGCACGATCTTGCCGGTGCCGGCGTTCCAGGTGATGAAGTTGCCCATGCCGCCATGGCTG
>JANMTA010000190.1:0-4137 GCA_031389965.1 Betaproteobacteria bacterium | reverse complement strand
CTTGGGCGGCCGGCATCCGTTGTGGGGAATCGGGGTAATGTCGGTAATGCTGGTGATCTTCATGCCAAGCGCATTGAGCGCCCTCACTGCCGATTCGCGCCCGGGGCCAGGACCCTTGATGCGAACTTCGAGATTCTTGACACCACACTCCTGGGCAGCCTTGCCGGCAGCTTCGGCGGCGATCTGGGCGGCAAACGGAGTCGACTTGCGTGAGCCCTTGAAGCCGGCACCGCCGGAAGTGGCCCACGACAAGGCATTGCCCTGACGGTCGGTGATGGTGATGATGGTGTTGTTGAAGGAAGCATGAACGTGCGCGATGCCTTCGGCGACATTCTTCTTGACCTTCTTGCGGACTTTGGTTGCGATCTTAGCCATGTATTGGTTCCTGGTTTACTTCTTGCCCATCGAAATCGCCTTGCGCGGGCCCTTGCGGGTTCGCGCATTGGTGCGGGTGCGCTGACCGCGTACCGGCAGACCACGACGGTGCCGCACTCCGCGATAGCAGCCAAGATCCATCAAGCGCTTGATGTTCATCGTCGTTTCGCGGCGCAAATCGCCCTCGACGGCGAACTTGCCGACCTCCTCACGCAGGCGATCCAATTCGCTATCCGTGAGTTCCTTGATCTTGGCCGAACGCTTGACGCCAACGGCGTCGCAGATTTTCTTTGCGCGGGTGCGGCCAATGCCGTAGATCGCGGTCAAGGCGATCTCCGCGTGCTGGTGATTCGGAATGTTGACGCCTGCTATACGAGCCATGTGCTTACCTGTTCGTCGCCGCTAAAGCGGTGTGGTGGGCTAGCTGAAAAATGCGAACCGTAGATTATATCTGATCTGAAGCGCACTATCAACCTTGACGCTGCTTGTGGCGCGGATCGGTACAGATGACCCTCACCACACCCTTGCGGCGGATGACTTTGCAATTGCGACAGATACGTTTGACCGAAGCCAGAACTTTCATTGGAGTTCTCCGGAAATATTGCCAGACTACTTGGCGCGGAACACGATACGACCTTTGGAAAGGTCGTAAGGCGTGAGTTGCACGGTGACCTTGTCGCCAGGAAGAATGCGAATGTAGTGCATGCGCATTTTTCCGGAGATATGGCCAAGAACCACATGCCCATTTTCCAGTTTGATCCGGAACGTGGCATTCGGGAGATTCTCGACGACCTCTCCCTGCATTTCAATAACGTCTTCCTTCGACATGGATCAGCGAGCCGGGAATCCGGCTCCTTTGAAATTTGCCTTTTTAAGAAGACTTTCATACTGGTGAGACATGACGTAGGCCTGCACCTGCGACATAAAATCCATCGTCACCACGACGATAATCAACAGACTGGTACCGCCAAAATAGAACGGCACGTTCCATTTCAGAATCAGGAATTCCGGCAACAGACAGACCGCAGTGATGTAGATGGCGCCAGCCAGCGTCAGGCGGGTCAGGATCTTGTCGATGTAGCGAGCGGTCTGATCGCCGGGACGAATGCCGGGAACAAACGCACCGCTCTTCTTGAGGTTGTCCGCCGTTTCCTTGGAATTGAAAACCAGCGCGGTGTAAAAGAAACAGAAAAATACGATTGCCGTGGCATACAACATCACGTAAATCGGCTGCCCCGGGGAGATCGTTGCGGCGATGTCCTTCAGCCAGGTCATGCCCTCGCCCGCGCCAAACCACCCGGCTGCAGTGGCCGGGAAAAGTATGATCGAGGAGGCAAAGATCGGTGGTATGACGCCCGACATATTCAGCTTCAATGGCAGATGCGAACTCTGTCCGCCGTAGACTTTGTTGCCCACTTGGCGCTTGGCGTAGTTCACCAGAATCTTGCGCTGGCCCTTTTCCACAAACACCACGAAGCCAGTGACCAGAACCGCCACACCACAAATAAACAGAGCCGACAAGGCATGCATCGCACCGGTACGGACCAGTTCAAAGAGACCGCCCAGCGCACTCGGCAGACCCGCCACGATACCGGCGAAAATGATGATCGAAATACCATTGCCCAGCCCGCGCTCGGTGACCTGCTCTCCCAGCCACATCAGGAACATCGTGCCGGTAAGCAAGGTAAGTACGGTAACGAAACGAAACATGATGCCTGGATCAAGCACCAATCCGGCCTGTGACTCAAGCGCGATGGCCATGCCCAGCCCCTGGAACAGTGCCAGGCCCACGGTGCCATAGCGGGTGTATTGGGTAATCTTGCGCCGCCCGGCCTCTCCCTCTTTTTTCAGCGCCTCAAGCGTAGGTACCGCGACCGTCATGAGTTGCATGATGATCGAAGCCGAAATGTAGGGCATGATGCCAAGCGCAAACAGGGTAAAGCGCGACAAGGCGCCGCCCGAAAACAGATTGAAGACGCCAAGTATCCCGCCCTGCTGACTCTGGAACAACTCCGCCAGCTTTATCGGATCGATTCCGGGCACAGGAATATGCGCGCCAATACGGAATACCACCAGCGCAGCCAGCAGGAACCAGAGCCGGCGCCAGAGGTCGCCAAACTTTCCGGTTTTGCCGAGAGTTGCTGCCTGGGTCGCCACGTGGTCCGTCCTCGTCCGCTATCAGGCGGCGGCGATGTCTGCTACGGAGCCGCCGGCCGCTTCGATTGCGGCACGAGCGCCCTTGGTCGCGCCAACGCCCTTGAGGGCGATCTTGCGATTCAGCTTGCCCGACAGAATAACCTTGGCCGACAGTGCGTCTCCCGCAATCACGCCAGCCTGCTTCAGAACCAGCAGATCAACTTCTTCGACCGGAAGCTTGTCCAGCTCGGACAAACGCACTTCGACATTGCGGCTGGCAGTCAAGGACACAAATCCTCGTTTCGGCAATCGACGCTGCAGCGGCATCTGGCCGCCCTCGAAGCCGACCTTGTGGAAACCGCCGGCGCGCGACTTCTGGCCTTTGTGGCCACGTCCGGCCGTCTTGCCAAGACCGCTGCCAATGCCCCGCCCAACACGCTTGGAGGCGTGTTTGGAACCGGCACCCGGCTTCAGATTGTTAAGTTCCATGCTCATCGCGATATCCCCTTAGCCTTCGCACTTCAGCAGATAGGCGATCTTGCGGATCATGCCGCGCACCGCGGGCGTATCCTCAAGCACAGCCGAACTGTTGAGCCTCTTCAGGCCGAGTCCGCGCACCGTCGCGCGGTGATCCTGTTTGGTGCCGATGACGCTCTTTACCAGCGTGACCTTGATCGTCTTGTCAGCCATGGCTCACTCCAGAATTTCTGCCAGAGCCTTGCCGCGCTTGGCAGCAATCTCGGCCGGGGTGCTCATGGCCAGCAAGCCATGCAGCGTTGCACGCACCACGTTGTAAGGATTGGTCGAACCGATGGTCTTGGCAACCACGTCAGTAATCCCCATGACTTCGAACACGGCGCGCATCGGACCGCCTGCGATCACGCCGGTACCGGGAGACGCGGGAGACATAAGAACCGTCGTGGCACCATGCTTACCCTTGACCGTGTGGTGCAGAGTGCCATTCTTCAGGCTGATCTTGGCCATCTTGCGGCGGGCCTCTTCCATCGCCTTTTGAACAGCGACGGGGACTTCGCGGGACTTGCCCTTGCCCATGCCGATGCCGCCATCACCATCGCCCACCACGGTCAGCGCAGCGAAACCGAGAATACGGCCGCCCTTGACGACTTTGGTAACGCGATTGATGGAAACCATCTTCTCGCGCATGCCGTCGTCGCGCTCTTCCTGGACCTGTTGCTGTTTCCTGCCTTGCGGTTTAGCCATGTCCGTCTCGCTTAGAACTTGAGACCGCCCTCACGGGCGGCTTCGGCCAACGCTTTGACGCGGCCGTGGTAATGAAAACCGGAACGGTCGAAGGCAACCTGCTCGATGCCGGCCGCTTTGGCCCGCTCGGCGATGAGTTTGCCAACCGTCTTGGCTGCATTGACGTTGCCGCCGTTCGGAACCTGGGTCCGAACGTCCGGCTCCATGGTCGACGCGGCGACGAGCACACGGGTGCCGCAACCTGAAAAAATCTGCGCGGAGATATGCAAGTTGCTGCGATGCACCGCGAGGCGCACCACTTTGAGCTCCGCAATCTTGGCGCGGGTTTTGCGCGCCCTGCGCAGACGAGCCTGTTTCTTTTCCATGATTCAGCGCCTCGGTTATTTCTTCTTGGTTTCCTTGATG
>JANMTA010000184.1:0-1808 GCA_031389965.1 Betaproteobacteria bacterium | reverse complement strand
TGGTCCTCGATGGCCGAGAATTTTTTGACCAGTTTCGGCAGTTCGTCGAGCATGGCATTGAGGCCGGTTTTCTCCGAAGGGATTTCCGGAACCTGATTCGCGGGCGTGACCGCCAGCAGGGTCTTCGCCGCCGGGTCGCCGCCGTTCAGCTCGATGAAGACCACGCCGGTGATGCCCTTAAGTGTGAGGCTGGCCCGGGTGTCGGTCTTGACCGGCGTGTCCTTGCGCAAGCGCACATCGACGCGCACCAGTCGCGGGTTCTCGGGATCGATGGCCATCGACTTGACCGTACCGACATCGACGCCGCGAAATTTCACCGTATCGCCGGCGGTGAGTCCGCTGACCGAGTCGGGAAAACGGATGCGGTAGATCACATCGTCACGTTGGCCGCTGCTGCCCAGCCACACTGCGAACAGCGCCGCGGCAATCGCGAAGACGATGATGAACAGCCCCTCGAAGAAATAGTGTTTGTCAGTTTCCATGGCTTGTTTCCCTTGCTTTGATTGCGCCTTCCGCGCGCGGCCCGTGGAAAAAATCGCGTATCCACGGATGGTCGGACTTCATCAACTGGTCCGCGGTGTCGACCGTGACAGTCTTGTCGACCAGCACGGCAATGCGGCCGCAGACGTTCAATAACGTGGTGAGGTCGTGGGTGACGATGACCACGGTAATGCCGAGGATCTGGTTGAGCTGCAGGATCAGCGCGTCGATGCCGCTGGCGGCGATCGGGTCGAGGTCCGAGGTCGGTTCGTCGAGAAAAAGTATCCGCGGATCGAGCGCCAGCGCCCGCGCCAGGGCCGCGCGCTTGACCATGCCTCCTGACAATGCGGAAGGAAACTTGATGCCGCTATCGGCCGGCAAGCCGGTGAGCGCCAGTTTCATGGCTGCGATCTGTTCCTGCTGCGCGGCTGGCAGCACCGTGTGTTCGCGCAGCGGCAGCATGATGTTCTGCGCCACGGAGAGCGAGGAGAACAAGGCGCCCTGCTGGAACAGCACGCCGACCAGCGCGGCCCGCTCGGCGGCGGCGATGGACTGCACCGGCTGGCCCTTGAGCAGCACCTCGCCGGCATCGGGCCGGTGCAGGCCGGTGAGGGTCTTCAGCAGCACCGACTTGCCCGAGCCCGAGCCGCCGGCGATGCCGATGATTTCGCCGGGCATGACATCGAGGCTGAGCTTGTCATGCACCACCTGTTTGCCAAAGCGATTGACGATGCCGCGCGCGGCAAGGATGGGCTCGTGACTGGCATGTGACGCGGTCCGGGTATTCACAGGCCGAGCTTTTCGAACAGGATGGAAAAGAATGCGTCGAGCACGATGACCAGGAAAATCGATTTCACCACGGCGCGCGTGGTCTCCCGTCCGACACTGGCCGCCGAGCCGGTGACGCGCAGCCCGTGCATGCAGCCGATGACGGCAATGAAGAAGGCAAACACCGGCGCCTTGACCAGGCCGACGAACAGATCCTGGCCGTCGACCACCTGCGGCAGGCGGGCCAGGTACTGGGTTGGCGAGACATCGAGGAGGAACTGCGCAATCGCGGCGCCGCCGACCAGGCCCATGATGTCGGCAAAAAAGGTCAGCAGCGGCAGGGTGATGACCAGCGCGATCACCCGCGGCACCACCAGCACCTGCATCGGTTCGATGCCCATCACCTTCAGCGCGTCGACTTCCTCGCGCGTCTGCATCACGCCGATTTCGGCGGTGAAGGCCGAGCCCGAGCGGCCGGCGACCATGATGGCCGTGATCAGCACGCCCATTTCGCGCAACACCGATACGGCCACCAGGTTGATGGTGTAGTCCTCGCCGCC
>JANMTA010000133.1:0-4866 GCA_031389965.1 Betaproteobacteria bacterium | reverse complement strand
CTTGTAACTGGCTGCGCCGGAAAACTTGACTATGTTCGTCCCGCGGCTCAACCGGGTGCCGCAAACAACTACAAGATCATCGACAAACCAAGAGAGGTCGTATGGAACGCAAGTGTCCCTGAGTTGGGCAAGCAGTTCTTTGTCATTAACAACCTTGACAAGTCTTCCGGTCTTATTAACGTTTCCTACAACGGCGACCCGGAGAAGTACATCGACTGCGGAAGGGTAACGTCCTATGTGAAGAACGCACGTGGTGAGCGAACCTATGATTTTCCCGGTGCCAGTGCTCAACAGCGGTATGAGGTTATGCACAACGGTCAATTGTTCGGCCTCAACCGGCGGCTTTCCCTTGAAGGACGAGTCAACTTGATATTTGAGGAGTTGTCTCCGACTCAAACTAAGGTCACGGCCAACACTCGCTACGTAGTTCAGCGGCAATTAACAATTACGGCAGTTGCCAACAACATCCCGCAGTCTAGCTCTGACAGCATTTCATTTAACTCTGGTAGTTCAGGTGCGTTTGCTCCGAACAACAGTGGCCAAGGCACTGAATGTGTTGCTACCGGAGCACTTGAGCGAGAAATCCTATCTGCCATCCGATGAATCCTTATCGGTCGCTGGACGCTACACGATAAGGCGGCGCCCTAGTTTTTTGTTGAAGGCCCACTTTTCTGAACCGCGATAGGCCGCTTAGGGCAGGGTAGAGTCAGTGGCCCCAAAAGTCTGAGTGTCGCTTCCCAGTCTTTTGCTGTCGCTAGATATCGTTCGCAAGGGTTCGGGTTTGAATTGATTGCGAGCCGACCCACCACGCGCGACGGTTTGCATTCCCCTCTGACCCGCCGAGCGAGGAAGGTTCGCCGGGGGTAGTCCGGTCGCGTTGTCCGACGCCGGCCGCTTTTTGGCCGGCTAGTTTAGCGACCGGCCCGGCGGGCCTTCCGCAGCGAGGGTAGCCCGCAGGGCCGGGGAGGCGGGGAGCGCTTCTTTGGGTACTTTCTTGCCGCGCAGCAAGAAAGTATCTCGCCTGCCGGGGCGAGTCCCGGCGCGGCCTTGGGAACGAAGTAAAAAACGAAAAGTCGGCGCTGGCGCTACGCCTAACTACTTCCCCACATCTTTCAACATCGCCTCGATAATTCCCGGATGAATGAAATACCCTGCCGGCTGCAGCCGCTCCAGAACCGGACGCGCCGCTGGAATCAGGCCTTGCAACTTGGCGAGGCCGATGATCGCCGCAGTGCCGATGATGGCGACGTGATGCGATTTCGCTTCCGCTCGCCCGGCGCGGTCATCGATGATGAGCAAACATCCGGGCATCTGCACTGCCGCCGCGATCGCGCTGCGTGCGCCGGCGTCGAGCCCCGGATTCGTGGGCTGCCATGAAGATTCGAAGGGCCCCGGACAAACCAGCCAGCCTGCGTCGAACGCTTGAGCGATGATTGCTTTGCCGGGATAGTTCGCCGCCGGCAAGGCTTCATCGCGCACTTCCTCGGTGACCAGGACCTGCCCGAACAAGCCGCGCAACAAGTCAAGGGCGTCGATGCGGGACAAGGCGATCAGTGGCCCCGCATCGGCGATGACGACGCTACGCAAGCGTCAGGCCTTTTGCGCCAACCACTGCTTGCCAGTATTCAGATCGTCGCGGGCAGCGGCGGCATTGGCGCCCGTCAAGGGAATGCCGAGACTGGAGAGCAGGGTCAGCATCTCGGGCAAGGGTTTGTAGGACATGCGCGCGGCAAACCCTGCGGAGATGGCTCCGCTGCGGAACAGGGACACCGCAAGCGCTACTCGTACCGAGCCAAGATCGGGCAGATCGAGCTTCTCCAGATCGACCAGCAGGGCTTGGGGATGATCGCGGTTCATGACGACGACCATGTCGTTCTCCTTCGCGCTGCGCAGGGCAGTCGAGGGGTTGGTCTTGAGCTGGCGGATATTGACGGTCTGCATGATGTTCTCCTTGCGTGTAGGAACATTCTAGGCTGCTCGATACGGAACATCAATTCATTGCGGTAGTCGAGACACAAGGAACCCAAAAGTCGGCGCCGGCGCTACGGCGACGAAATTGCGCAGGATCTACCGCGGCCCGATCACCCGCGGCCCCCAGTGCCACTGCTTCTCCCACGCCCCCCGCACCATGTTCGGATACTCGGGCTTGCCCAGGCTGCCGTTATAGCGGCCGAGTGCTCGGTAGAGATTGCCGTTTTCGATGTCGAGATAGTGGCGCAGGATGGTGCAGCCGAAGCGCAGGTTGGTGCGCATGTGAAACAGGTTGCTTTCCTTGCTGCCGATCAGGCGCACCCAGAAGGGCATTACCTGCATGTAACCGCGCGCGCCGGCCGAGGATACGGAATATTTTCTGAAGCCGCTCTCGACCTGGATCAAGCCCAACACCATCTGCGGGTCGAGGCCGGCGCGCTTGGCTTCGTAATGGACGGTCTTGAGAAACTCGAGTCGTGCTTCGCGGTCCGGCATGCGGCGGGTCAGGCGCGACGACATTTCTGTCAGCCAGTTGATCTTTTCCTGGAGCGAGGGGAACTGCGGTTCGGGTGCGGCGCGATCGGCAATCGCCTCGTGCAATGCTGCCTGTACGCTGGCGGCGAGCGGCTCATACTGCTGCGCTCCGGCATGGGCCGCTGTCGGCAGGAATGCAGCGGCAAGGCACAGTACAAGCGCTAAGCGTCGCACAGTTTCTGTTTGAGGAATGCCGTCATATCGCTGGCGACGACCATGGTCGCTTCGGCATCGCTACGGCCCTTGTATTCGAGCTTGCCTTCCTTGAGGCCACGCTCGCCGACCACCACGCGATGCGGTATGCCGATCAGTTCCCAGTCGGCAAACATGGAGCCGGGCCGCTCGTCGCGGTCATCCAGAATCGCGTCGATGCCGGCGGCGAGCAGTTCGGCATGGAGCGCATTGGCCGCGGCGCGGACGGTCTCCGCTTTGGCGTAATTCATCGGCACTACCGTGACGGCAAAGGGCGCGATGCTGGCGGGGAAAACAATCCCGCGCTCGTCGTAACCCTGCTCGATGGCGGCGCCGACGATGCGCGAGACGCCGATGCCGTAGCAGCCCATTTCCATGACCTGGTCCTTGCCGTGTTCGTCGAGGAAGGTGCATTTCAGCGCTTCGGCATACTTGGTGCGCAACTGGAAAATGTGGCCGACTTCGATGCCGCGACATAGTTCGAGTGTGCCCTTGCCATCGGGCGACAGGTCGCCCTCGACCACGTTGCGGATGTCGGCTACGGTCCCGGGTTGCGGCAGGTCACGGCCGAAATTGACGCCGGTGAGGTGATAGCCTTCTTCGTTGGCGCCGCAGACGCAGTCGCTCATGGCGGCGACGCTGCGATCGGCGACGACCTTGCCGGAAAAGCCTACCGCGCCGATATAGCCGGGCTTGCAGCCGAGTGTGGCGATGATTTCCTCATCGCGGGCGAAGCGGAACTCGCCGACCACCTTCTGCGCCTTGATTTCGTTCAGCTCATGGTCGCCGCGCAGCAGCAGCAGGACAAATTCGCTGCCGCCTTCCCGTTCCGCCATCACGGCGATGGCCTTGACCGTCTGCGTCAGCGGCAGACCGAGGAAGGCCGCCACGTCTTCACACTTGGTCTTGTTTGGCGTGGCCTTTTTCTCCATCGTCGCCGCGAGTTTTGCCGTCTCGCCAGCGCCGACTTTTTGCGGAGCCACGGCTTCTGCCAACTCCACATTCGCCGCATAGTCCGAAGCCGGGCAGAAGGCGATCGCGTCTTCGCCCGAGTCGGCCAGGACATGGAACTCGTGCGAGCCGGTGCCGCCGATGGCGCCGGTATCGGCGGCCACGGCACGGAACCTCAGCCCGAGGCGGGTGAAGATGCGACTGTAGGTGTCGTACATGTTGCGGTATTCGCGTTCCAGGTCGGCATACGAGGTGTGGAAGGAATAGCCGTCCTTCATCAGGAACTCGCGGCCGCGCATGACGCCGAAGCGCGGCCGGATCTCGTCGCGGAACTTGGTCTGGATCTGGTAGAAATGGCGTGGCAACTGACGATAGCTGCGTATGTCGCGGCGCACCACGTCGGTAATGACCTCTTCATGAGTGGGGCCGATCACGAATTCGCGCTGGTGGCGGTCCTTGAAGCGCAAGAGTTCGGGCCCGTATTTTGGGCCGCGCCCGGATTCTTCCCACAATTCATAAGGTTGCACTGCCGGCATGAGCATTTCGATGGCCCCGGCGCGATCCATTTCCTCGCGCACAATGTTCTCGACCTTGCGCAACACGCGCAGCCCCATCGGCATCCAGGTATAGATGCCGCCGGCGAGGCGGCGGATCAGGCCGGCGCGCAGCATCAACTGGTGACTGATGATTTCGGCGTCGGAGGGAGCTTCCTTGAGGGTGGCGATGAAAAACTGGCTGGCGCGCATGGCTGTAGGCTGAAAACCGGAAAGAGCGCATTTTACCTGCGGCCGGGAATTTGCAGAGGCGGCAGATGCGGCTTTCCAGCGGCTCGCGATTGTGAAAGAATGGACCCCAATCAATCATTGGAATATGCATCATGCTCGATCGTGAAGGCTTTCGCCCGAACGTCGGCATCATTCTGGTCAACAGTCGCAACGAGGTGTTTTGGGGCAAGCGAATCCGCGAACATTCCTGGCAGTTCCCGCAAGGGGGCATCAAGAAGGGCGAAACGCCCGAGCAGGCGATGCTCCGCGAACTGGAGGAGGAAACCGGCCTCAAGCCCGAACATGTGCGGATCATCGGCCGCACCCGCGACTGGTTGCGCTATGAGGTGCCGAAGCACTGGATTCGCCGCGAATGGCGCAGTACCTACCGGGGACAGAAACAGATCTGGTTTCTGCTGCGTCTGGTCGGCCGCGACAGCGACGTCTGCCTGCG
>JANMTA010000083.1:0-3051 GCA_031389965.1 Betaproteobacteria bacterium | reverse complement strand
AACACCAGATCGAATCCGCCTATTCGCGCCAGGTCACCCTGCCCTCCGGCGGCGCCATCGTCATCGACCATACCGAAGCCCTGGTCTCGGTCGACGTCAACTCGGGGCGCGCCACCAAGGGCAGCGACATCGAGGAAACGGCCTTGCGCACCAACTGCGAAGCCGCCGACGAAATCGCGCGCCAACTGCGCCTGCGCGACCTCGGCGGATTGATCGTGATCGACTTCATCGACATGGAATCGACCAAGAACCAGCGCGAAGTCGAAAACCGCCTGCGCGACGCGCTGTACTTCGACCGCGCCCGCGTCCAGACCGGCAAGATCAGCCGTTTCGGCCTGCTCGAGCTGTCGCGCCAGCGCCTGCGCCCGGCGCTCGCCGAAACCAGCTACATCACCTGCCCGCGCTGCACCGGCACCGGCCACATCCGCAGCACTGAATCCGCTGCGCTGCACATCCTGCGCATCCTCGAAGAAGAGGCCATGAAGGAAAACACCGGCGCCCTGCACTGCCAGGTCCCGGTCGATGTCGCCACCTTCCTGCTCAACGAGAAGCGCGTCGACATCTCGCGCATCGAAATGCGTCACCGCGTCAATCTGGTGATCGTGCCCAACCGCCACCTGGAAACGCCGGCGCATGAAATCATTCGTCTGCGCCACGACCAGCTCAATGCCGAAGGCATCGTGCTGGCCAGCTACCAGATGGCCGAAAAACCCATCGAAGAGGCCTACCAGCCACCCTCCGCGGCCGATGCAAAACCCGCCAGGACCGAGGCCGCAGTGAGGGGCATCACGCCCGATTCGCCGGCGCCGATCGTCGAACAGAAGGCGGTCGCGCCTGCCCCGGCCGCGGCCGCAAACGAAAGCGGCTTCTTCGACAAGATCGTTTCATTCTTCACGGGTGGCAAGAAAGCCGAAGCGCCTGCCGCCACCGAAGAAAAGGCCGACAGGCCGCCGCGTCGCGACAGCGGTCGCGACCGCAACCGCGACGGCGGACGCGGCGGACGCGATCGCAACACTCGCCGTGACGGCCGCGACAACCGCGAAGGCGGCGAGCGCAAGGACCGCAGCGAGCAAGCTCCGCGTCCCCAGGCAAAGCGCGACGAACAGCCAGCCGAAGGCGGCAACCGCAAACCGCGCGAACCCCGTGAGCCGCGCGAGCCCAAGGAAGCCCGCGAACCCCGCGAACCGCGCGAGCCCAAGGAAACCCGTGAGCCGCGTCCTCCGCGCGAACCCCGTGAGCCGCGTCCGCCGCGTGCCGATGCCGCTGCAGCGCAGAACGGCGTGTCACCGGCGCCGACTCCTGCCAGCGACGGCAGCCAGGACGGCGAAGCCCGCAGCGGACGCCGCAGTCGCGGCCGCGGCCGTGGTCGCGGTCGCAGCGAGGAAGGCAGTACGACGGAAGTCACTGCAGCTGGCACCGATGCAGCCATGACAGTCGGTGTCGCAACCGCGGCCGAGTTTGTTGCGCAGAGCGCCGGCGCCGATGCCTTCGCCATGCCCGATGCAGTCGTAACGGCAGCAGTCCCGATCATGGAGCAGCCCGCCGTCGAACCGACGCCGGTCGCCGCGCCGGAGGCAGCAGCACCCGCCCCTGCCGCAAGCTTGGCACCCGCAGCCACGGTCGAAATCGTTGCCGCAGTGCCGGTGGCAGCCGAACCGGTGCCACAACCGGAAGCCGTAGCCGAAGCAGTGGTCGTCGCAACGCCGCCACCTGCCGCCGATCCCATCATCGTGCCGCCGGCGCCGCAACCTGCCGTGGTCGATGTCAAGGAGTCCTTGCAGCAGGTTGGCTTGGTGATGATAGAAACCAGTCACGCAGCACCTGCCGATACCTTCGCACCGGCACAGCCGCTCGGCCGCAAGCCAAGGCCGGCTCAGGTAATCGCCAGCGAGCCGCTGCAAATGGTCGAAACCAAGCACGACTGACCTGCACGGTTGTAGCCAGGATGCGGGCGCCCTGCGAAAGCACGGCGCCCGTTTCTTATTATGTCCCCGGCGGATTGCCGGGGACGGTATCCCGGCGACTGGCGTGCAGTTTGCGCAGCAGTTGATTCACCGCATCCTCGACGAGGTCAAGAACCTGTTCGAAACCGTCCATTCCGCCGTAATAAGGATCGGGCACCTCATCCTCTTCGGAGCGCTCTCTGAACTCCAGCAGCAAGGCGAGTTTATCGTGGTACAGCGGCGGGCAGGCACGCTGCAGCCAATCCAGATGGTCGCGCCCCATCGCAATCACGTGGTCGAAGCGGATGAAATCGAACTCCGTCACGCGCCGTGCACGCAGCGACGCAAGGTCGTAGCCGCGCCGCCGCGCCGCCGCGACGGTGCGCGAATCGGGAGGATCGCCAACGTGGTAGCCATGGATACCGGCGGAATCGAATTCGAAGTGTTCCTCAAGGCCCAGCTTTTCCGCCAAACCGCGCGCCACGCCTTCCGCAGTCGGCGACCTGCAGATGTTGCCGGTGCAGACGAAAAGTATCCGGCGCGGCATCAGGCAGCACTCCCCGGTGCATCGTGCGCTTCGCCGCCGAAGGCGAGGTGCTTGATGCGGAACAGTTCGTCGCGCGCCGCCGCCGCCGCTTCGAATTCCAGGTTTTTCGCGTGTTCCTGCATGGCCTTTTCCAGTCTGCGGATCTCGCGCGCCAGATCCTTTTCGCTCATCACTTCGTAGCGCGCCGCTTCCTGCGCCGCCTTGAGATCGCGCAGCGCCGTGTCGGCATCATAAACGCCGTCGATCATGTCCTTGATGCGCTTGCTGACGCCGATCGGCGTGATGCCCATCGTCTCGTTGTGCGCCAGTTGCTTGGCCCGCCGCCGCGCCGTTTCACCCATCGCCCGTTGCATCGAATCGGTGATCCTGTCGGCATAGAGTATCGCCGTGCCATTGAGGTGGCGCGCGGCGCGGCCCATGGTCTGGATCAGCGAGCGCGTCGAGCGCAGGAAACCCTCCTTGTCGGCATCGAGGATCGCCACCAGCGACACCTCGGGAATGTCCAGCCCTTCGCGCAGCAGGTTGATGCCGACCAGCACGTCGAACACGCCCAGGCGCAGG
>JANMTA010000069.1:0-1994 GCA_031389965.1 Betaproteobacteria bacterium | reverse complement strand
ACGGACTTAGGGCGTGAAGGACAGAAATCTCCTGTGCCGGACCCCCGTCCGGATTTTGGAAGGTGCTGATTGTTGTAACTAGCGAATTGTCTTGCACCAGGCCGGGCCCCTCTGGCAGCGCACGCTGCGATGTCGGACTGGAATATAAGGAGTGGCCCCATGCGCCTGTTGTCTTGCAGCACCCCGTGCTGCGGAATTTCTCGTGTAGCTGACCTGATGCAACACCCGCGGTTCTCGTGGCGACGCCCGCTCGCAGCGGGGGCGGCGCTCGCCGCTGTCGCATTGGCCGCCTCCCCCGCCATGGCGGCGACCGGAGCCGGAGCGTCCATCGTCCAGCCCGTCTACGTGTTTGGCATTCCGGTCGACTTCATCCTTTTCGCGCTGACGCTGATCGGCGTTGCGGTCTTTCATCACAAGACACTGCAAGTCGCGCTCACCGGGCTCGCGGCGATCGTCATCTACAAGCTGATCTTCACCGGCTTCAAATTCGGGACGGGGCTGATCGGTTTCGCGCTGCACATGCAGCACGAGTGGGTGATCCTGGCGAACCTGTTCCTGCTGTTGATGGGCTTTGCGATCCTGTCGCGGCATTTCGAGAACAGCCGCATCCCCGACGAGATGCCCGCTTTCCTGCCGGACGGCTGGCAGGGCGGCCTCGCGCTGCTCGCCATCGTGTTCGTGCTGTCGAGTTTCCTCGACAACATCGCGGCGGCGCTGATCGGCGGCACGATGGCGCGGCACGTATTCAAGGGCAACGTCCACATCGGCTATCTCGCCGCGATCGTGGCAGCCTCGAATGCCGGCGGCTCGGGCAGCGTGGTCGGCGACACCACCACTACCATGATGTGGATTGCCGGGGTGAGCCCGATATCGGTGTTCCACGCCTATGTCGCTGCTGTAGTGGCGCTGGTGGTGTGCGGGATACCGGCGGCGCTGCAGCAACACAAGTATTCGCCCATCATCAAGCACGAGCACGGCAATATCCATATCGACTGTCCGCGCGCCGGCATCGTTGCAATGATCCTCATCTTCGCCATCGTCGCCAACGTGATCGTCAATGTCCGTTTCACCGACATATCGGACAGCTTCCCGTTCATCGGTGTGGCCGTGTGGATTGCCATCCTGCTGAGCGTGCCGCTGCGCCGTCCCGACTGGGAGTTGCTGCCGGAGGCGACCAAGGGATCAATTTTTCTGCTGTCGCTGGTGACCTGCGCCTCGATGATGCCGGTGGAGCAACTACCGGCCGCATCCTGGAAATCCGCGTTCGGCCTGGGCTTCATTTCGGCGGTGTTCGACAACATCCCGCTCACCGCGCTGGCGCTGAAGCAGGGGGGCATCGACTGGGGCATGCTCGCCTACACCGTCGGTTTCGGCGGCTCGAAGATCAGGTTCGGCTCCAGTGCCGGGGTGGCGCTGTCCAATATGTATCCGGAAGCGAAATCCGTCGGCAACTGGCTCCGGCACGGCTGGCATGTGGCGCTCGCCTATGTGGTCGGCTTCGCCGTTCTGATGCTGACGCTGGGCTGGCAGCCGACGCCCAAACGCGGCGACTTGCCGGTGGCGAACGTGCCCGCCGCCAGCGCGCCCGCCATGCCTGCACCGGCGGCGCCGGCGAGCGCCGCGGTGCCTGCCGACGATGCGGCGGAAAAGCTCAAGCAAGGCTATTAGTGGAGGAGCATGGGGCCAGCGTGCCGGAGAAAGGGGCATCGCCAAACGACACCAGGCCGAGCCTGCGTTTACCTGACACAGCGCATTGATTTCGGGCGGCCGTAGGTATAGGATTTGTCCGTCTCATAGAGTATCCGTGTACCCGGGGCATTATTCCGGGCTGTGGAATGTTGCATCGGTCAGCCGATGTTTGCGGCGGGCCACTCCAAATGTTTCAGACCGACGATAAATCGATTATTTCCAAGGAGCAGACATGAGCCAAGAGCAAACCAAACCGCTGTCGCGCCGCAAATTCCTTACCGGCGCTGCCGCAGCGACGGCCGGGG
>JANMTA010000014.1:0-2115 GCA_031389965.1 Betaproteobacteria bacterium | reverse complement strand
CAGCGAGATCTGCTCGCAGTGCCATGACGCCCAGGTCGGGCGCACGTCGGTGGCTACCGCCTTGCGCCCGATCCATTCCGCTGTCAAATCGGCGCTGACCGATTTGCGCTCGATTTCGGCCGGCCTGCAACTGCCGGAAATCGACCAGTGGACGCTCAACGAGATCGCCTCCCGCGTGGTACGGGATTACGAAAGCAAGACGGGCGTCAAAGTCGCGCTGCTGGCGGCCGATATCGGCACGGCCGCCTCGCTGCCGGTCAAGATCGCCCTGTACCGCCTGATCCAGGAGTCGCTGGCCAACGGGTTTCGCCACGCCGCGGGCGCCGGGCAACGGGTCGAGATCAGGAAAGAGGGCGCTCGCCTGCAGGTCGCAATCAGCGACACCGGTCCCGGCTTTGATCAGCATGCGGCGCTCAAGGAGGGCCACCTCGGCCTGGTCGGCATGCGCGAACGGGTGGAGGTGCTGGGTGGATCATTCGATTTGCAGAGCCAGCCTGGCTTGGGAACCGTGATCCGGGTCGATTTGCCCTTGTTCGTACCGGAGATGAATTATGAATGAACAGATTCGCGTGCTGGTGGTCGATGACCATCCCTTGTTCCGGCAGGGAGTGGTGCATTCGCTGGGCTCGGATGCCGGCCTGACAGTGGTGGGTGAGACAGCATCGGGCGAAGAAGCATTGAAGCTGGCGCGTGAACTGTTACCCGATGTTGTGCTGCTCGATATCAGCATGCCGGGCTGGAACGGTCTGGTCACCGCCGAAAAAATCAACTCGGCCTGTCCGGCCACCACGATCGTGATGCTGACTGTTTCGGAAGATAAGGATCAGCTGTTTGCCGCCTTCAAAGCCGGTGCCCGCGCCTATGTGCTCAAAGGTGTTTCGGCCCGCGAGCTGACGCAAGTCGTGCGCACGGCAGCGAGTGGTGAAGTGTATGTGTCGCCTTCGCTCGCCTCCGAGATGCTGGTTTCGCTGACCCAGAGCCAGGCACCCGATCCCTTGCAGGAACTGACGGAGCGCGAACGCGAAATCCTGGGCCTGATTGGAACCGGCATGACAAACCGGGAAATCGGGGAGCGCATATTTCTTTCAGAAAAGACAATCAAGCACTACGTGACCAATATCCTGCAGAAGCTGCAAGTCCGAAGTCGGGTGGAAGCAGCGCTGCTGGCGTCACAGCACGACAAAGCCGGTTCACGATAAGAGTTTCTGGTTCGACCTGGCCAATGCCGGATCCGGCCGGTTCAGTTATCGCTGCGCCGCTTTATTTTGCGATCTGGACGTAAATCTCGTTGGACTTGACCATGCCGAGTTCCATTCTCGCCTTTTCCTCGATCATCTCCAGACCTTCTTTAAGGTCGCGAACTTCGGCCGCAAGCCGGTTGTTGGCGAGTTGCGCCTGCTGGTTTTGCTGGTTTTGCGCATCGAATTGCTCAGTCATGCGGGCTACGCTGGGCACGCTGCCGCGGCCAAACCACAGCTGCGCGTGAAGAATCACGAGCAGTGTGATCAGAGCGGCCGGGACAATGCGATTGCCCAAGGTCAGTCCTCCGACGGTCCGCCACCAGGAGGCCAGAACCCCCTCGGGGCCCAGTGCAGCGGCCTAGCCGCATACGTGGGGGCGCACATCCCTTCAGCGCAGGTTGTAAAAGGCGGCGCGTCCCGGGTAACTGGCGATGTCACCCAAGTCTTCTTCAATGCGCAGCAACTGGTTGTACTTGGCCATGCGATCCGAGCGGCTTAAAGATCCGGTCTTGATCTGGCCGGCATTGGTGCCCACCGCGATGTCGGCAATGGTGGAGTCCTCGGTCTCGCCTGACCGGTGGCTGATGACGGCGGTATAGCCCGCGCGCTTGGCCATCTCGATGGCGGCAAAGGTTTCGGTCAGGGTGCCGATCTGGTTAATCTTGATCAGGATCGAGTTGGCAATGCCTTTGTCAATGCCTTCCTTGAATATCTTGGTATTGGTGACAAACAGGTCATCCCCAACAATCTGCACCTTCTTGGCCAAACGGTCGGTCAGTATCTTCCAGCCGTCCCAGTCGTTCTCGGCCATGCCGTCTTCGATGCTGATAATGGGGTACTTGTCAACCCAGGTGGCCAGCACGTTGACCCACTC
>JANMTA010000012.1:0-2217 GCA_031389965.1 Betaproteobacteria bacterium | reverse complement strand
AATCTTGTCAAGGTCAAAAATGTGGGATGGACGACCCAGCTCAAACATGACGTAGTTGGAAATGTCCACCAACGCGGTAACACTGCGCTGGCCGCAGCGCGCCAGTCGATCCACCATCCACTGCGGCGTGCTGGCCTGGGTATTGACGTGGCGCACAATGCGGCCCGAAAAACGCCCACACAGATCGGTCGCACTGACCACTACCGGCAACTTGTCTGCGCTGCCAAGCTTGACCGCCGGGAAACCCGGGGCCTTCAATGGTGCGCCGGTCAAGGCCGCCACTTCCCGCGCCACACCAAACACGCTCAGGCAATGCGCCAGATTGGGTGTAAGTTTGAGGGTGAACAGGGTGTCATCCAGCTTCAAATGCTGGCGGATGTTTTGGCCGAGCGGAGCATCACCGTCAAGTTCCAGCAGGCCGCCATGGTCGGCCGACAGCTTGAGCTCATGCGCTGAGCACAGCATGCCCTGGCTCTCGACACCGCGCAGTTTTCCGACCTTGATCACGAAGGGTTGTCCGTCGTCACCCGGGGGCAACTCGGCACCAACCAATGCAACCGGCACCCTGATGCCGACACGGGCGTTCGGTGCGCCACACACGATGTCGAGCAAAGCAGCCTGACCCACATCCACCTTGCACACGCGCAACCGGTCCGCATTCGGGTGCTGCACCGACTCCTTGATTTCGCCCACAACTATGCTGCTAAACGGCGGCGCGACGGGTTTGAGTTCTTCAACTTCAAGGCCCGCCATCGTCAGCGTCTCGGCGAGTTGCTCGGTGGACAGGGGCGGGTTGCAGAATTCGCGCAACCAGGATTCGGGGAATTGCATAGTGGAGTTATTGAAATTGCGAAAGAAAGCGGATATCGCCGTCAAAAAACAAGCGCAGGTCATTCACGCCATAACGCAACATGGTGAGCCGGTCGGGACCCATGCCAAAAGCAAAGCCGATGTACTTCTCGGGGTCCAGCCCCATGTTGCGAATCACATTGGGATGCACCTGGCCCGAACCGGCCACTTCCAGCCAGCGACCAGCGAGGGGACCGTTGCTGAACTGAATGTCAATCTCGGCGCTAGGCTCGGTGAAAGGGAAAAAACTGGGACGGAATCGCAGCACCAGGTCGTCCGACTCAAAGAAAGTGCGGCAGAAATCTGTAAAGACAAACTTGAGGTCCTTGAAGCTGACATTCTCACCGACCCACAGTCCTTCGCACTGATGGAACATGGGCGAATGCGTGGCGTCGCTGTCGACACGGTAGGTGCGCCCGGGCGCGATGACGCGAATCTCGGGCATGGCCCCGGAAAAGAGCGCCTTGCCATCCTGCCCGGCATCGATGGCGGCACGGTGCTGTTTGACGTGCTGCACTGCATAGCGGATCTGCATCGGACTGGTATGGGTGCGCAACAGGTTGGGCGCACTGGCGGAGCCACCCTCGACGTAGAAGGTGTCGTGCATCGAACGTGCCGGGTGGTCCTCAGGTGTGTTCAATGCCGTGAAGTTGAACCAGTCGGTCTCGATCTCGGGGCCTTGTGCCACCGCAAACCCCATCGAGCCAAAGATCGCCTCGATGCGTTCCAGCGTGAGCGACACCGGGTGCAAACCGCCCGGCCCGCGCTGGCGCCCTGGCAAAGTAACGTCCAGGGCTTCGGCCTGGAGTTGAGTCTGCAGTTCAGCATCGGCCAGCGCCTGACGCCGATTGGTCAAGGCCGCCTCGATAGCCTGCTTGGCCAGGTTAATGGCCGCGCCGCGTGATTTTTTCTCGTCCACGGTCAGGGCCGCCATGCCTTTCATCAGTTCGGTGATGCGGCCGGACTTGCCCAGAAACAAGGCTTTGGCGTTTTCCAGATCGGCGGGCGTGGTGGCCTGCTCAAAGGCTGTTTTGGCGCTGTCGACAACGACATTCAACTCGTTCATAAATTCTCGTGTAGTTCCGACATCACTTGGGCACAAGTTAGCCTTCTCTGAAACTTCGTTTTCATCGAAAAAGGGCTAGCGCCTTTTCAAGCTCTAGCCCTTGTTTCTTGTGCATAGAACGCTATCAAAACGATAGCAAACCACCGTGAACTTCAAGCAGCCAGCTTGGCCTTTACTTGGTCCACGATGCCGGCAAATGCGGCCATGTCATGCACAGCGATGTCGGACAACACCTTGCGGTCGATCTCAATATTCGCCTTCTTCAGCCCGTTCGCGAACTGACTGTAGGTCATGCCACACTG
>JANMTA010000010.1:0-2243 GCA_031389965.1 Betaproteobacteria bacterium | reverse complement strand
CGCATCGGTTCGGCCAGGGCCTGGGCCACCAGCATGCGGTCGAAGGGATCGGCATGCGCGCGGCCGGTCTTCGGGTTGATGCGGTACGGCAGGCTGTCGGCGCGGATGCAATGGGCGGGCGTTATCGGCAGCAAGGTGATTCCGGCGCCTTCGGCCCAAGTCAATAGATCGGTCGCGCTCCAGTCGAGCTTGCGCAATCCTCCGGCGACCGAGATCGAGTGCTTGATCGCCACTTCCCACAGCGAAGCCAGGCTGAAAAAGACCTCGAAATCACCATCCATCATGCCTTGCGCCAGGTCGGCCGGAAGTCGCTCGGGCCTGGCCAGCGCCCACAAGGCAATGTGGGTGTCGATCAACAGCTTCAAGGCACGGCCGGATTCAGCAGATCGCCCCACAGCTCGTCGGGCAGGGGATCGTCGAAATCGTCGGGAACGTCGAACCTGCCTGCGGCCATGCCCAGCCGCACCGGACGCCGTCCGCTGTCGAGCGCCACCAGCCGCGCCACCGGCTTGCCATCGCGGGCGATGATGATCTCGCGCCCCGCCGCCGCCTGTTCGACCAGGCGCGACAGGTTGCTCTTGGCATCGTGCATGTTGTAGATCGCACGATCTTCCATGAGCTTCAGTTCAGTGATGGTCGATGACATGAAAACCTCCCGGATGAAGAGCCATTACTAGGCGGGCTAATATTAGCCCAGTAGTGCCAACAGCACAACAAGGGCCGCTCGATCACTTGGCTTTAGCGACGCGGATCGGCGAAAATATCGTCTCCGCACACCGCCCCGAGCTCATCATGTCCTCCCCTGAAAAAGTCCCCAAGATCATGGCGGAGAAATTCGCCGCCATCACGAACCTGACCGACGGGTTCTGCTCAACGCACCTCAATGACGAGTATCGCCGGCTCATCCAGCGGGTTGTCGGTGCCCTGGCGAGAAAGCGACCATCACCCCTGATGAAGGGCAAGGAGACCGTGTGGGCGGGTGCAGCCGTCCATGCCGTCGGGCGTGTCAATTTCCTGGATGACCCTTCCCAATCGCCTCACTGCAAGCCGAAAGTCATTTACGAATTCTTCGGGATTGGCGAAAGCACCGGGCAGAACAAGTCCAGGGAAATCCGCGAACTGCTCAAGATGGGACCGATGGCGCCCGAATGGACCCTGCCCAGTCGCCTCGACGACAACCCGCTCGTCTGGCTGGTTCAGCTCAACGGTCTGATTGTCGACGTACGCGGCCTGCCCATCGAATTGCAGCGAATGGCTTTTGAAAAAGGCCTGATTCCCTATGTTCCTGCTGCGCCGAGTGATATGACAACTTGAATGCTGGTGACGAGTGATTCGACAGCAAGCGCCGCGTTATTGCGTTACACGTCGAAGCAAGGCCAATATCTTGCGTTCATTTACTACTACACGCTGATCAACCGCCGCGCCCCAGCCGAGTCGGACATTCAGAGCTTCTTCCGGGTATCGCCGCCATCCGTGCACCAGATGATTGTGACGCTGGAACGCAAAGGACTGCTTTCGCGAGTTCCGGGGCAAGGTCGATCTCTGGTGCTGAATGTGCCACGCGCGCAATTGCCCGACCTGGAGGCTGCTGAAGGGAAATAGATAGCGCTGACCTCGCCATCGAGCCAGAACCGGCCGGGCATCTCTATTCCATCCCGTTGGTCGCGCCGTGGCGCGGGCGCCGACTTTTGGCCGCGCCGGGATGGAACTAGCCGGCGAGGGTTTTTTCCAGGGCCTTGATGGCTTCGGGCGACTCGATTTCCATGACCTGGTCGACGGCCCAGAGTTGGTCCTTTTCCGGCAGCACGTCCTTCAGGCAAGCGGCGAAGCAGCGGCGGAAGCCGAAGTCCGGACCATCCATCGTATAGCCGTGGTCGGCGTACTCGGCGCCGCGCTTGTTGAACAGGTCGAGCATGTGCTGCCGGATCTTGCCCGCTGCCACGTCGTAGAGCAGCATGTCGCGGTTGTCCTCGATCGCCGCCGCCATGCGCTGCGCCAGCGCGGTGGTGAACGCCAAGCGCTGCTCCGGAGTCAGTTCGCGGTAGGCGACGCGATCCGCGGCCAGCGCCAGGAACACCATGAACTCGCAGACGAAATCGAAGTAGGCGCTGCCCAGGTCGATGTCGTATTCGGCCTCGCGCATGCGCTTGATCGAATCGATCGCCAGCTTCCAGGCCAGCATCGCAATCACGCTGGCAAGCTCGGTCATCGACCGCGGCTTGCCGCCGGCGTGGAAGCTGGAG
>JANMTA010000574.1:0-11308 GCA_031389965.1 Betaproteobacteria bacterium | reverse complement strand
AGGAGATCGTCATGGTCAAGAAACTCGTGGTAAAAAAACTCAAATCCGTCGGCATGGACAGGCAGTTGTCCGCCACCATTCGCGAATCGGCCCAGCAAATCTGGCTGGCCGGTCTCGGCGCATTCGCCAAGGCGCAGCAGGAAGGCAACAAGGTGTACGACGCCCTGATTCGCGAAGGCGAGGCGATCCAGCAGAAAACCCGCAAGGTCACCGAAGACAAGGTCACCGAAATGGCCGCCAAGGCGACCGGAACTTGGGACAAGCTGGAGCAGGTGTTCGAAAACCGTGTTGCGCGCTCCCTGAATAGTCTGGGCGTACCGACCAAGGATGACGTGGCGCAGTTGGCCAAGCGTGTTGCCGAGCTGAAGGTCGAGGTGGAAAAACTCAACAAGGCGTCGAAGCCGAAAGCGGCCGCTGCAACACCCGTGCGTCGCGCAGCACCCAAGGCAGTGCGCAAGGCAGCACCCAAGGCAGCAGCCTGATAGCAGTATTCCCTAGGCGCGCCTGATGACCTCCGGCGGGGAGCGGTAAAGTGACTTCGACTCCCCGTCAGCCGCACGCGGCCTTGGCGCTGGCCGGTGGCGGTCCGCTCGGCGCGGTCTATGAGATCGGGGTCGTGATGGCGCTTTCCGAGGCGCTGGACGGCTTCGATTTCAATGACCTCGACGTGTATGTCGGTGTCAGTGCGGGCGGCTTCATTGCCGCCGGCTTGGCCAATGGCCTGAGTCCGGACTACCTGTGCCGGATGTTCATCGACAGCGATTCCGCCGAGATTCCCTTCGAACCCGGGATGCTGCTCAAGCCGGCGTTCGGCGAGTACGCACGGCGTGGCGCAACGGTGCCGGCCTTGCTTTTCGAATCCTTGCGCGAGTATTTGCGCAATCCTTTGCGTCAGGACTTCCTCGCTTCCTTTCAGCGTCTGTCGCGCGCGATTCCCACCGGCATTTTCAGCAACGCGGGAATAGACGAGTTCCTCCGCCGGTTGTTTTCACTTCCCGGCCTGAGCAACGACTTCCGCCGGATCAGGAGTCGCCTGTTCCTGGTGGCCACCGACCTGGATTCCGGGGCATCGGTCGCGTTCGGCTCAAAGGGCCATGAGCATGTTCCAATCTCCACCGCGGTCCAGGCCAGCGCCGCGCTTCCCGGGCTGTTTCCGCCGGTCGAGATCGAAGGCCGCTGCTATGTCGACGGCGCCCTGAAGAAAACCCTGCACGCCTCCGTCGCGTTGAAGGAAGGGGCGCGACTGGTCATCTGCATCAATCCGCTGGTTCCTTTCGATGCCCGCCATGCGGCACATGAAAGGCATCTCAAGCGACGCCGGCTGGTCGATGGCGGCTTGCCCGTGGTTCTGGCGCAAACCTTCCGTGCCATCATCCACTCGCGCATGAAGACCGGGCTGGCGAAGTACGCTATCGAATACAAGGATGCAGACGTAATCCTGTTCGAGCCCAGCCCTGATGATGCCGAGATGTTCTTCACCAACATGTTCAGCTATGCCGACCGCAAGCGGCTCTCGGAGCAGGCCTACCAAAAGACGCGCGAAGAGTTGTTGCGGCGCCACGATGAGCTGGCGCCGAAACTGGCGCGTCACGGGGTGTCCATCAATCGCGCCGTTCTCACGGATCCGCACCGCACATTGGCGCGTCGCATGGCCCGGTTGAAGCGCAGTCGCGCCCGGTCGATGGGGCTGACCGCATTGCGCCTGTCCGACGCGCTGGACGATCTCGCATTGGTGCTGAAGCGCTTGCAGCATGCGCACCGGCCTGCATGACTCCGCATCAATGACAAGCGGGTTCGAGGTTTCTGCTATCCTCTGCCGCTAGCGGAGATTGCCCAAAGATGGAACGAAAGCCGAAGCGCCGCACGCGCGAGCGCATCCTGGAAACTTCCCTGGTACTGTTCAATGAATTCGGCGAGCCGAATGTCACGACGCAGCTGATTTCCGACGAGATGGGGATCAGTCCGGGTAACCTCTACTACCACTTCCACAACAAGGACGAGATCATCGAGTCCCTCTTCGCCGACTTCGAGAAGGGCATCGAGGAAACCCTCGCCGCGCCCGTGCGGCGCCCGCCGAACGTGGAAGACATCTGGCTGTTCCTGCACCTGATCTTCGAAGGCATATGGAAGTTCCGCTTTCTCTACCGCGACATCAACGAACTGCTGTCGCGCAACCGGGTCATCGAGACGCACTTCAAGCGCATCGTTGGCCACAAGATCCAGACGGCAAGCGCGATCTGCAAGGGTCTGGTAGCGACGGGCGACATGCGGGCGACACCGGCCGAAATCCAGGCGCTGGCGATCAACATGACCGTCGTCGCCACCTACTGGCTGTCATTCGAGTTTGTCAGTGACCCGCGAAAAAAGATCGATGGCGAGAGTTTGTCGCGCGGCGCGTTTCAAGTCATGGCACTTGCCGCGCCCTATCTGGTGGGGCGTTCGCGCAAGTTGTTCGAAGAATTATCAAAGAACTATTTGACTGCCTGAGAGCGAGAGCGCAGACCTGTCATGGCAAAGCCGGCCTGGAAAAAGTTTCCGCACGTGGACAAGGCATTCGTTTACGCGGCCGCCGCTCTGAAGAAGAACTGGGAGCGCCTGCATCGCGGCGATTGCGAACCCTTTCCCGCAGCTGTCGCGGTGCAGGAGGCCTGGCGTCTCTATCATCAGGGTGAATTCCACAAGGCCTGCGAAGCCGGGTTGGCGGCCGGCATCGACGGCTACAACGTGGCCAACAAGGCGACCATGATTTACGCCACCTACCTTGAAGACGACGACAAACGCAAGCTTGAGCTGTTTCAGGTAATTTCCGTGCGCTGCGACCAACTGCAGCAGGCGCAACCGAGGAATGCCAACGCGTACTACTTCCAGGCCTACGCGCTGGGCCGCTACAGCCAGGGCATCTCGGTGCTCAGCGCCCTGACACAGGGGCTGGGCGGCAAGATCAAGGCAGCGCTGGAAATGGCCCTGACGCTAGAACCGAAGCACGCCGAGGCCTTTAGCGCATCGGGCGCCTACCACGCCGAGGTGGTGGACAAGGTCGGCGCGATGGTGGCCAAGCTGACCTACGGCGCAAGCAAGGACGTGGCGGTCATGCATTTTGCATCGGCGCTGAAACTGGCGCCCGATTCAGCCATCGCCTGTATCGAATACGCCAATGCGCTGGTCATGCTGTTCGGCCAGAGCCGCATGGACGAGGCCGTCAAGCTTTACGAGAAGGCGGCGGCCGCGACACCGGTCGACGCGATGGAATGCCTTGACGTGGAACTGGCCAAAGCGGAACTCGAAGACTAGGCGAGGTTGCGAAAACGCTTTGGCACCCGCGTTGCGGCTGCCGGCGCAGGCGCTGCCGCGGCTGGCCTCGCCTTGGCGCGCGCAACCGGAGCCTTCCTGCGTCGCGTGCTCCCGGCTGCAGGAGCGGCGGCACTGGGCGGCGGCACCTTGCCGAACAGTTGCTGTTCCACCCGGGCCGGGTCAAAAGGCTGTTCCCAGTCGAGCATCAGCAGCGCCAGCATCATCTTTTCAACTTCGGCGGCGAACAGCGGCGCGATGGTTTCGGGATCCGGAACGAAATGGCGGTCGGTGATGAGACTGAACTGGACGTTGTCGTTGTAGCTCAGGATCGAGACGCCGATGCCGATGTCACCCGACTGCGGCACCCAGAACATGCATTGATCCAGGCGTGAGCCGGCCAGATACAGCGGCTGCTTCGGTCCGGGCACGTTGGTCATCACGGTACTGGCCTTGGCTGCCAGAATGTTGAGAAACTGCTGCTGGATGATCTTCGGCGCGAGACCGACGGCGGCCAGGATGCCGAGCGTCAGCGGCGGTTGATACGAGACCTTGAGCTCGTTCATGCGGCTGCGCACCAGGAACAGCCGGGCGAAGGGATTGCCTTCGTGCAGCGGCAGCGACAGGGTACCCAGGCCGAAGCGGTTGCCAAGCGTCCCCTCGTCCCTGGCCGTGCGCAGATTGACCGGGATCATGGCGCGCACTTCCACATCGCGCACGGTTTCGCCCTTCTGCAGGAAATAGGCGCGCAGCGCGCCGGCCACGGCGGACAGCAGGATGTCGTTGACCGAGCAGCCGAGCGCCCTGCCCAGGGCCTTGACCTCGGGGAGCGGGATCGGGTCCGACCACGCCACGCGCTTCACTGTGCCGGTCTTTCCCTTGAGGCTGGTGGGCGAGTCCGGCGGCATGGCCAGCAGCTTGGCGAGTTCGGTGAGCAGGCCGATGCCATGCCGGCCCAGAGTGGATATGCGATCCGGGTCCGCTGCCAGATCAAGCGCCTTGCCGCCCAGTTCGGAACCCATGCTGAGGGCCGAGGCGAGCGTTTCCACCACGGTTTCCAGCAGCCCGGCAGGGACTTCGTCGGCGTCCCATTCGTCCGCTTCGGGGGCGACGTGCTTTTGCGCTGGTGCGTGCGGCGAAAGATCGGTGAGCGAGAGGATCACGCCTACCAGCGCAATGCCGTCGGCGATGCTGTGATGGATGCGCACCACGATTGCCGAGCCGCCCTCGTAATCCTCGATCAGATCGAAGCGCCACAGCGGCTTGCCCGGATTGAGCGCTTGCACCGCAAGTTCGCTGGCCAGCGCCTGCAATTCCTTCTTGCCGGCCTTGCCGGGCAGGGTGCGGCGTTTGAGGTGGGCGGCGATATCGAAATCCGGATCGTCCTCCCAGAAAGCGCCGGAAACCTCTTGTACGGCACACTGGCGAAAGCGCCGGTAGCGCCCGACCAGGCGGGCTTCGATAGTGTTGCGCAAGCGCTTGAAGTCGAGCCGCTGATTGAACACCATGACGCCGACAATCATCATCAGATTGGTCGGCCGGTCCATGCGCAGCCAAGCCGTGTCGACGGCTGACATTCTTTCGCGTCGAAGCATTGCATTCTTCCTCAAAGGTGACGACATATCGCTAGGATACCGTCCCCTCGTTCCTCGGAGACATATAATAGTCGAAGCCAAATCCTGGCAAGCACATTTATCGCGACGGAAGACGACATGAGCGAACTCAAGAAAAAATTCGAAGCAGCGGTGGCTGGTTCCAAGAAGCTGCCGGAGCGGCCCTCGAACGATGTGCTGTTGCAACTCTACGCACTGTACAAGCAGGCCACGGACGGTGACGTCGAGGGCAAGCGTCCGGGCTTTACCGACATGGTCGGCCGCGCCAAATATGATGCCTGGGCCGCCATCAAGGGCACCACCGGCGACGCTGCCAT
Organism: Betaproteobacteria bacterium; assembly: GCA_031389965.1. Taxonomy (GTDB): domain Bacteria; phylum Pseudomonadota; class Gammaproteobacteria; order Burkholderiales; family Rhodocyclaceae; genus Sulfuritalea. Next base: position 6,090 of record JANMTA010000574.1, on the reverse strand, counting down.
GACGCGTTACATCGACCTGGTCGATTCCCTGAAAGGCTGAAGCAGCCTCCGCCTGAATCCTGCCGCGCCTCAGGCTAAGCCGACGTCTCGGAAAGTTGGCGCCGAGAGGCTGCTATCGGGCGGTGCCGCGATAGCGCGGGGCTGCGTAGGGGTGTGTGTTGCGGAAGGCCTCGAAGAGCTTCCAGCGCACGACCGGAATCCGCGAAACAAGCCGCAAGGGTACGGAGTAGATTTCGCAGCTATCCAGCGCAATTGAGGTCGGCGCGGGTTTCGCGCCGGCCTGTTGTTCCTTTGCGCTTTCTGACATGGCCTGGAACAGGCCGTCTGAACCCCAGAATTCGCCCTTGCCGAGTACCGGTGCGCCTTCCTCGTCGCCCATGGAAAGCCGCCCTTTTCCTATCAGGTGCAGTTGCTCCGGGTTGCCGCGGAAGCTGTCACCGGCATGCAACTCGGTAATCCTGCAGCTCTTGGCAAGCGCAAACAGGGTGGTGCTCGTCACGGCGTCGCTGAAAAGAAACGTGCGCCGCAGGCGTTCCTCGACCTTGCGCACTGCGAGCAGGTCGTTGCTCGAATAGAAGCGCTCGATGAAGCTGCGATAAAGGTCGGACGGCAGGCGCAAGGCCTTGACGAAGCCCACGGAACGGTAGGTCTCGTCGCTGGGTTGGTCATAGATCGCCGCCGGCTCGGCAAGCAGCGAGCCGCTGAACAGGAAATGGGAATTGCTCGGATCCTGCGTCAGCATCTCGACCTTGCCGGCAAGCAGAAGGTAAATCTCGTTCGGGTATTCTTCCTGCCGGCGTGATGATGGTTTCCGGGTTGAAAGTGACAATGCGGTTGTTCAGCAGCATGTGCAGCCGCTCCCCCGGGACCGTGGGGAAGTAGCTCTTGAGGAACTCGCTGGCGTCGCGCAGCAGAAAGTTCTGCTCGCCGGGAATCATCACGTCCAGGGTGCCGAAGGGCGCGCCCGAGCCGATGCGTCGTTCGGCGTCGCTAAGTTCTCGCGCGGTATGGGCCAGCAGCAGCCGCTTCGAGCTGTCGGCGACGAAGTCGGCAGCGCTGCCGTGAATCATGCCGCCGCCGATGTCGATTTTCTTGAGATCGACGGGTTCCAGGTATTCCGCCTTGATCGCCGTCGCGTTCGGGACTCAAGCCCAGAGCTTGTGCGTCGGCATGGGTCATGGCGTCGAGCACGGCGAAAGACGCGATATCGGCGAGATGGGTATAGGTTCGATAGCCACCCTCCCAGAGCACGCGGAAATTGAAAACGGTGGTTTCCACGGGATGCGGCGACATGACCGGGCGGACTTCCAGCCCCATGATGTCGTTCCACTGTCCTTCTTCCAGATCGTGGATGTCGAAGTACTTGGAAAATTCGCATTCCGGTATCGAAAGCAGGGCGCAGAATTTCCGCGTCACCGAGGCGCGCACCAGCGGCGTGGCGAAATACTGCAAGGGCTGGTCGCACTGGAGCAGCGTGGTCAGGCCGGCGAAGTGATCGTCGTGGCAGTGCGTGTGAAAGACGCCCGCCACCTCTTTCTTGCCTATGCCGAGGGCATCGAGACTGTAGTGGATGTTCGGGCCCGCGTCGATCAGGTAGACGCGGCCCTGATGAATGAGCACGCTGCCCATCGCCGGACGGTTGTAGTCCCAGCCATCGCCGTCGCCGGCGTGCACCACGGCGAAGTAATGCCGGTCGATATCTACGTGAGTCAGGGGATAGGGGCAGGGGTAGGTTTCGTGCAGGCGCAGATTGAGGTCTATCTCGGCGCAGTCTTCGCCGTGGCGAATCTCGAACACGTTGTTCGCCACGCGTTCGATGCTGACGCCATCGCCAATATCCAGCGGGCCGGTGGTCAGAGGCAGGCATTCGACAAAGGTATCGGGTCGCGAAATCTGGCCGAAGGCAAACTTTAGCTTGATGCGCATGAGCTCTTCGGCTTCCTGCTCATCGATGCCAGCCTTGACCATTTCCTCGGCCGAGATCAGTCCGTAGTTGCCGCGGTGGATGTAGCGCAACTGTGCGGCAAGCTGTTCCGGGGTGCCGATCAGTTTCGGCTTTCTGCCTGTGTTGTTCGGATGGTTCGGGATCAGCATGCCCTGGCGGTAGAGCATTTGCAGGATGGGAAACTCGGCCAGGTTGCACAGGTGTCCGTTCTGCACCATCGTGTCCGACAGAAGAATGGCGTTTGGACCATTCTCGAAGGCGATGCCGTTCTGCTCGGTGGTTTGGATGATGCCGCGGCGCAGCAGGTGCTTGACGCTGTCGGCAGGCGATCCGCAAAGCAGGTAGAGTCCGGCCGCCGGAATCTCGACATAGGAAATTCCGTTGGCGACGATGAGTTTGCGTATCGACATCAATAGTGTCCGGTCATATGCGGGAGCAAATTGTTGATAGCCATGATTGAGGCGGGATTTCGAGTGGCGAGGGCGGTGTCGATTTTAACGGCAGAACCTGGCGCGGGCCGTTTGGCAGGGGCCGGACTCTGAACATTTGCAAGCGGCAGAAACCACTCTAGCATTTTCCGGGGAGTGCATCTAATGGGGTCGCATGCTTTCTTCTCCGGTTCGCCAAGATGAACCGGCCCGATCAGGACTGCCGCTTCACTTGCCGCTCCAGACTTCCTCAACTCTTGCGTCGCGACCGCAGGACTTGCGGTAGTAGTTGTAGCGGACAGGATTCTTCTTGTAGTAGTCCTGATGGTAGGTTTCGGCCAGCCAGAAGGTCGAGGCCGGCACCAGTTCGGTGTGGATGGTCTTGAACTTGCCGCCCTTGAGCAGTGCGTCGCGGCTGGCCTCGGCGACCTTGCGCTCGGCTTCGGTCTGCCAGTAAATGCCGCTACGGTACTGGCTGCCGACATCGCAGAACTGCCGATCCTTGACCGTGGGATCGATATGCCGCCAGAAATAGTCGACCAGTTGCGGATAGCTGACTTTTTGCGGATCGTAGATCACCCGCACCGCTTCGGTGTGTCCGGTGCCGCCCGAACTGACCTGTTCGTAAGCCGGGTTGGGCGTCTTGCCGGCGGTATAACCCGATTCCACCTCGATCACCCCGGGAAGTTTTTCGAAGTCCTTCTCTATGCACCAGAAACAACCGCCGGCGAAAATCGCGGTGGCAGCTCCGGCAGGAACCGTGGCCGGGGTCGCCGACGCCGCGGCATGGGCAGCCGGTGCCGCGGCATGGGCAGCCGTCGCGAAGACTGCGGTCATGGCGAGAACCATCTTCAGGAGCGGGCTCATGTCCGCAGTGCCGGCAGGGTTTCGGTCTTGGCAACGAACTTCAGCGCGACCCCGTTGTTGCAATAGCGTTTGCCCGTGGGTTGCGGTCCGTCGTTGAAGACGTGGCCCTGATGTCCGCCGCAGCGCGAGCAGTGGTATTCGGTACGTGGGTAGATCAGCTTGAAGTCGGTCGACGTGCCCAGCGCGCCGGGCAGTCCCTGCCAGAAACTTGGCCAGCCGGTGCCGCTTTCGTATTTGTGCGCGGCGTCGAACAGGGGCAGGCTGCAGGCCGCGCAGACAAAAGTGCCGGGACGCTTTTCGGCATTCAGGGCGCTGCTGCCGGCCGGCTCCGTGCCTTCCTCGAACAGCACCCGGTAGGCGTCCGGCGCCAGCAGCTTTTTCCACTCGTCCTTCGCTTTGGCCAGCGGAAACTTTGCCGCGGCACGTGCACTACCAACGGTGCCAAGGGGCACCGCGGCGGCGGCAAACAATCCCGAAATGCTTGCAATCCAGTTGCGACGGTTCATTTTGTTCTCCGGTGGTCGGTGGTCAACCGGGGGCGGGTGACCTGCTTGTTTGAATCCTTGCTGCTTGGTCGCACAACTGCGTCATAGCTTACAGATTCGATTGATTTGTCGAAGTTCCCGGTGTTGGGTCAAAATACGCGGCAATCCCGCAACAAAGCAAACCATGGACCTGGATCGCCAAAGCGAACTGACTGCACTGCGCCCCGACTTGCTGCGCTTCGCCCACCTGCAACTGCGCGATGCGGGGGCGGCCGAGGACGCGGTACAGGAAACCCTTCTGGCGGCGCTGACCGGCAGCCATCGCTTCGAAAGCCGTTCGTCCTACAAGACATGGCTGATCTCGATCCTGCGCAACAAGATCATCGACACCATCCGCAGCCAGAGCCGGGAGGTGTCCGCAAGCTCCCTGGCCGCTGACGAAGCCGGCGATGATCTGCTCAACGATACCCTGTTCGACCGGCGCGGGCACTGGCAGGATTCGGCAAAGCCGGGACGCTGGGCCGATCCCGAGGCTTCGTTCGAGCAGCAGCAGTTCTGGAAAGTATTCGAAGCCTGTCTCGACCACCTGCCGGCGAAGACCGCCCGGGTATTCATGATGCGCGAATTCCTCGGCTTCGATACCGAGGAAATCTGTAAGGAAGTCGGCATCAGTTCGTCCAATTGCTGGGTGGTGCTGCACCGCGCGCGACTGGGCCTGCGCACCTGTCTTGAGACGAACTGGTTTGCCGGAGCGGAGACGTGAAATGCTGAGCTGCCAACAGGCGACCGAATTGATGTCGCAGGAGCAGGATCGCCGCATCACCCTGGCCGAGCGCTTCGGCCTGCGCCTGCATGTGCTGATCTGCGCCGGGTGCAACAACTACCGCCGCCAGATGGGCGTGCTGCGCGCCGCCTGCCGGCGCTTTGGTAGTGGCGGCACGCCATGAACGCGGTCTCCGCGCCAGCGGTTCCGGCCAAGGTCTGCCCGCAATGTGGCGAGCAGTTTCGCTGTGGCATGGAAAATGGCGACAAGGAGTGCTGGTGCGCGAGCTTGCCCGCCTTGTTGCTGATACCGGCGAAAATCGATGGCGATCTGGCTGGGGCAAGTTGTTTATGTCCGGCCTGCCTGCAACTCAGGCTGGTTGCAGAGGCGGCGGCAAGGACCGCCTGATCCCGTTCCCGGCGGTGGACCAGCGAAACTCTACGGGCTGACTATCCCCGGCAGCGCCGACAGATCGGCGATCTCGCCATCGGGCGTGGCCGGAATCCGTTCGGGCGCCTGGCCGAAGCGGTTGCACCAGACCACCTTGAAGCCGAAGGCCTTGGCCGAATAGGCATCCCAGCCGTTGGATGACAGGAAACAGATGCGCGCCGGGGCGATCTGCAAGCGCTCCGCCGCCAGACGGTAAACAGACGGATGCGGCTTGAATACGCCGACTTCCTCCACCGACAGCACCGCGTCGAAGACGCCGTCCAGTCCCGAGTTCTTGACCACGGCCGCGAGCATGGGCGGCGTGCCGTTGGACAGGATGGCGAGTTTCATCCCCCGGCCTTTCAGTTCGCGCAGCATGGCCGGCACCTCGGGGTAAGTGCTGAGCTGCAGATAGAGATTCATCAGCCTGTCGCGCAGGTCCGGGCGTTCGATCTTCAGCGTGGCCAGCGCGAAATCCAGCGCATCGCCGGTGACCTGCCAGAACCCGGCGTGATGCTGTGCCAGGCCGCGCAGCCAGGTGTATTGGAGCTGCTTCAGGCGCCACAGGTCGGAGAGGCGCTGCCAGTCGTCGCCCAGTTCATCCTTCGCCGCGCTGGCCGCGGAGTTGAAGTCGAACAGTGTGCCGTAGGCGTCGAAGACGCAGGCATCGACGTTCTGCAGTTGCAGTTTGCTCATGGGACAGTCCCTTGTCAGTTGCCACAGTTCGGCGCGGCGGCGGTCTCGTTGCCGAGCGCGCCGCCGCAACTCGAACCCTGGCCGGCGGTGCATCCATAGCAGTGGTCGGCGACACGGATAGTCTGATCTTCCAGTGCGGCGGCACTGGCCCGGCTGATGTGCAGGCGGCGGCCGGGCGCTTCGGTGATTGCCAGGCCGAGTTGCTGGTTGAAGTCGCAGTCGTAGAGATAGCCCTGCCAGTCGACGCTGACCAGGCTGCGGCACATGACCTGCGGCAGGTTGTCGTCGCGGTGGGCCGCGCGCAGGGTGTTCATGTAGGCGTTGAACTGGCCTTTGGAAATCAGCGTGCTGCCGAAGCGCTGGATCGGCATGTTGGCCAGGGTGAACAATTCGTTGAAGACGACGCCATACGTTTCGCCGAGGTGCTGCTTGTAGGCCGCCTGCAGCGGCACCTGGGGCGGCGGCAGGCTGGGCCCC
>JANMTA010000324.1:0-2864 GCA_031389965.1 Betaproteobacteria bacterium | reverse complement strand
CACGGCAGGGGCGCCAAAGTGAGAAGCGGATTGGAGTTGCAGGATTCTCGCGTGAGCCGGATAGAGGTGCTGGATGGCGTGGCCACGATTTATTTCTCACACACCTGTATCCGCAAATCAACGGGAACACCGGGTAAGGATCGCGGTACGGGATGGAGTCAGGAGGCGCAGCTAGTCCTCTCCGGGGTGGGCGCGCTGGCGCGATTGCCATCGTTGCCCAATACAGTATCGGAAGGGTTCCTGGAGATTGGCGGCATTCGGCACGAAATCATCCCCTTGCCTTTCAAGCGCAAGGTTGGCGCGAGACTCTATTTGGTTTTTGCCGATGGCATCGACATGGAGATTGTCGGTGAAAGGCCCTTTATCGAATTGGGTGGAACACCGATCTACTTGGAGGATTTTTCGTGACGTCCACCGTCCGCTGCGGCCGTCCGGAGCATGAGACGTGGTGGCCCGATCATCTCCCGGTGCAGGCAATGCAGAGGCAGACCAGTCCACTGCTCCATCCTGTTTTTCCTGCGGCGCAAAAAATGGGGGTGCCAAACATATCCTCTTGGAAGAGTGTCAAGCGGTCCAGTAACTGCGGACTGGAAAACCCCGGTAGTTTTTCTATCGCGCCTGACCTAACCGCCAAGCGGACGGTGCGCGATAAAAACCCGCCGCGCGGACTCGCTCGGCGCAGGCACCGAATCAACGCGACGCTGATGGCCGGCCCTGTTGGCAGTGGCCCTGTCGGCCGCGGCCGGGACGCCGTGCCGTGCCGCGGGCGAACCCATCCAGTGGATCGCCGACTACTGCATGCTGCGGATGGAAACCGATGACGAGTTTGCGGTTTCCGGGTGCATCGAGGAACAGACCAAGTTCAAGTTCCGCAATGCCTGCGCCAGCAATACCCATTTCAAGAAAGCCATGTGCGCACAAATGCTTCGCAACGGCACCCGAACCGGCACGCTGGATCAATGTCTAAAAGATTCGAAGTTCAAGGGCCGCACTGTCGCGGCAGGAGGAGTCGGTGCCTGACAAACGGCCCCACGCAAACTTGGCCACGCCGGACAAATCATGATCCGCATCCGCGACATCGATCACCTGGTATTGCGCGTCATCGACCTGGACCGCATGCTGCGCTTCTACTGCGACGTGCTGGGCTGCACCATCGAGCGCCGGGTGGATTCCATAGGCCTGGTTCAGCTGCGCGCCGGACGCTCCCTGGTGGACCTGGTGCCGGTCGACGGCGAGCTCGGCCGCGCCGGCGGTGCGGCGCCAGGCAAGGAAGGACGAAACCTCGACCACTTCTGCTTCCGGCTCGAGCCCTTCGATGCAGCCGCGATCCGGAGCCAGCTCGACGCCAACGGCATTGCGGCGGGCGCGGTGGAATCGCGCTACGGTGCGGAGGGCAAAGGTCCATCCCTCTACGTCACCGACCCGGAGGGCAATGTGGTGGAGCTCAAGGGTCCACCGGGCGACTGACAGGCCGAGGAAATTCGGCGGCCTGCCGAACTGAGCCCTCGCCGCCATGCGCCGGGCGCGCTACCATAGGCGGACACTTTTCACTGCAGGAAGCGAAACGATGGGAAGCGCATACGTCATCGGCCACATCACGGTAAAGGATGCCGGGAAGTGGGAGATCTACCGCAGCCGGGTGCCGGCCACGCTGGAGCCGTGGGGCGCCGAACTGGTATTTCGCGGCCAGCGCACGGCGATTTTCGCCGGTGCGCATGCGCACCCGGACGTCGTGGTGATCCGTTTCCCCAGCCCGGAGGCGGCCAGCGGCTGGCACGCGTCGGCGGCCTACCAGGCCCTGGTGCCGCTGCGGCAACAGGCGGCCGATGTGGTGCTGCTGGCCTACGACGCCTGAGACGCCCCGAGCAGCGCCGGGAGTGCCGTACAATTGGGGCATTCCACCCGACCCATTTCCAGACCGAGGTAACCGATGGCAAAACCCAATTATTCGTTCGAGAAGCGCCAGCGAGACCTGGCAAAAAAGGCCAAGAAAGAGGAAAAGCGCCTGCGCAAGGCCGGCGCACCTGCGAATCCGGACGGCACGGAAAACCCGGAACCGGCCGCTGCGCCGCCAGCACCCGAGGTAAAGACCCTGCCCTGAGTGTTCCCGGGCGCGGCAGTCCGCCGCGCCGGCCGGCGTCAGCGCCCGAGCCGGTAAACCGCCAGGCTGCCGAGGAAATTCGGCTCTTCCGTTACCAGGCGACCGGCCTCGTCAAGCACTTGGCGCTCGCGGATGACAAGCTTCATCTTCGCGCACAGCGCCTCGAAATCGAGCAGGGTAAAGAAGCGCAGGTTGGGCGTGTCGAACCATTCGTAGGGCAGGTCTTCCGACACCGGCATGCGCCCGGCCATAACCGCCATGCGATTCTTCCAGTAGGCAAAGTTGGGAAAGCTGACCACCGCCTCGCGCCCGACACGCAGCATTTCGCTCAAGATGCGCTCGGTGTGGCGCACGGTTTGCAGCGTGCGCGAGAGCACCACGTGATTGAAGGTCTGGTCGTCGAAACCGGCCAGGCCCTGTTCCAGATTGCCCTGGATGACATTGATGCCGTTGACGATGGCGGCCAGTACTTCGGCGTCTTCGAGTTCGACGCCGTAGCCCTTGGCGCCGCGTTCCTCGATCAGGCGCTTCAAGAGCGAGCCATCGCCGCAGCCGAGATCGAGCACCCGCTCGCCGGGCTGCACCCAGCTGGCGATCAGGTCGAAGTCCGCCCGTTCGAGAGCGGCGCTCATAGCTTGACCCGCTGCAGGTAGCTATCGACCACGGCGTGGTAGTGCGGCTCGTCCATCAGGAAGGAATCGTGGCCGTGGGCGCTGTCGATCTCGGCATAGGCCACTGCCTGCCCGTTATGCACCAGGGCATG
>JANMTA010000321.1:0-3890 GCA_031389965.1 Betaproteobacteria bacterium | reverse complement strand
CAGAACCGCAAACAGGTCGCGGTCGCCGGCGGCGAGGCTGGCCTGGTGCTCCGGCAGATGCAGCCAGGCGCGGGAAGCGGCGAGGCGACCAGCGGCCAGCAGTTCGGCGACCAGGGCATCGAAGGCGGCGCGCTCCAGCGTTGGCAGCGTCAGCCGGCGCAGGCGTTCGCGCTCGACGCCGACCATGTCGGGTGCGCGCTCATGCTCGGCCGCCAGCGCCGCCAGCAGCCTGTCGCCCAGTGCCTGCCAGCCCCCGGCGGCGAAGCCCAGCTGCTGTTCGCCGGTCGCGACGACGCGCAGGTCGGCGGCACGCCAGAGGGCCGCGGCAGTGTCGGCGGCGAGATTCCAGTTGGCGGCGAAGCGCCCGAGATCGACGCCCGCCACGGACTGCTCCGCCAGCAGTTTCAGGCTCGTCGCCGGATCGTCGTCGCGCAGCGCGGCCAGCAGCGCCAGTCGCGCCGGGCTGCGCTTGTGGCGCGAGGGCGGAAAGCAATCGAGCACGCGGCCGCCGCCAATGCTGCGCTGTGCCGACGCGTCGCGCAGCACGAAGCGGTCGCCGCGCACCGCCAGTGTCTCGCGATCGAGCAGGATCTCGGCCAGCGCCGTTGCCTGCCCGCGAAGCGGAATTCCAGGCACGCAAGGCGAGCCGGCGCCAGCGCTCTGCGTCCCTGCGGGAACTTCCGTGCAGTCGAGCAGCGCGACGCGGCCGGTGATGTCGGCGGCGCCCAGATGCACATGCACCGGCGTCCAGTGCTTCAGCGCCGTTTGCGTCGCGGGCACCCGTATTTCGGCCTGGAAGCGGGTGAGCGGGCGCGCGGCTGCGGGATCGACCAGCCACATGCCGCGCTCGATGTCCTTCTTTTCGAAGTCGCCGGTGAGCGCCAGGGCGCAGCGGTCGCCGGCCTGACCGCTTTGGGACGGACGGCCCTGCACATGCAGGCTTTTCACGCGCGCCTTGATGCCATCGCCGCCGGCGGGCGAAATAATCGCCGTGTCGCCGGCGCCGACTTTTCCCGAGAAGGCCGTGCCGGTCACCACCGTGCCAATGCCGGAGAGCGTGAAGCAGCGGTCGATGGCGAGGCGAAAGCGCCCCGCCGTGTCGCGCCGGTTGTGGCCCGCCGCCGTGGCTTCAAGATGAGCGCGCAAGTCGGCGACACCGTCGCCGCGCGTCGCCGACAGCGCGAACAGCGGGCTGCCCGCGAGCGGAGTGCCGGCCAGCAGCGCCTCGATCTCGCCACGTGCCTCTGCAACGCGCGTCGCATCCACCGCATCGCACTTGGTCAGCGCCACGGCGCCGCGATCGAGGCCGAGCAGGCCCAGCAGTTCCAGGTGTTCGCGCGTCTGCGGCATCGGGCCGTCATCGGCGGCCACCACCAGCAGCACGTAGTCGATGCCGGTGGCGCCGGCCAGCATGTTGTGGATCAGCTTCTCGTGGCCGGGCACGTCGATGAAGCCGAGCACGGATCCGTCGGCGAGTGGCGCATAGGCGTAGCCGAGGTCGAGCGTGATGCCGCGCGCCTTCTCCTCCGGCAGGCGATCGGCATCGACGCCGGTGAGTGCCTTCACCAGCGTGGTCTTGCCGTGGTCGATGTGACCCGCAGTTCCGACTATCATTTGCCGATGATCATGTGGCGGTGATTTCCTTCGAGGCGAGCTTGTACACGAAGGTTGCGGGATCGAGGCTGTCGAGCCGACCGGTGCTGTTCTCCGCCTGCGGGTACATCAGGAAGGAGACCTTGGCACCCTTGGAACCCGGAAGTGCGATGTCATGGGCAAAGTTGTAGGCCAGCCAGTTCATTTCCCAGGCGCCGAACAGCGTTTCGCGCGCGGCAACCACCACCTCGTCCTTCAGCGTGAGGCCCGGCTTTTCCTCCAGCACCACCTTGCGCACGTCGGCGGGGTCCACCGGCACCCAGCCGAAATTCGCCAGCCAGACTTCGGCGCGGCAGTGCTGCGCCTTGGTGATGTCGCCGCTCTTGCCCAGGCTCTTGTAGCCGAATTTCGAATCGGCCACGCGTACGCCATACACATCGCGCGCCGGCAGGCCGACGGAACGGGCAAGGCCCACATACAGCGCGTTGAGGTCGGCGCATTTGCCCGAGAGGTTGCCCGATTCGAGCATGCCGCGAATATCGCCGGTGCCGCAGCCGCGCGTCTTGGGATTGCGCTCGGTATTGTCTACCACCCATTCGTAGATCGCCCGGGCCTTGTCGAGGTCGGTCTTGGCGCCCTTGGTGATTTCCAGCGCGGTCTTCTTCACGATGCCGCCGGTCGGCAGCAACTCGGTGGCGTGGGTGTAGAGCGCGTGCGTGGTCTTGTCCAGCGGCGCAACCTTGCCCGGCTGCGTCAAGTCGACGGCGCGGTTGCGCGTGGCGAAGCGGCTCACCACTTCCAGCATCGGCGCCGGCTCGCCGGCATCCCACGTTGCGGCAAGCATCTGCGCACCGTAAGCCGGATCGCGCATTTGTTGGACAGTGGCAGCATTGCCTTGCCACAGGTTGCCCATGGTCTTGATCCAGGCGGAGTCGTCAACCGAGGGCAGCGGCAGCCACAGGCGCGGGGCGCCGGTGGCAGCCGACAGTTCGACGCGGGTGGTGACTTCGAAAACGCGCCAGCCGCTGGCGGGCGAAGGTTTGAAGGCGTTGTCGGCGGCAAAGGCAAAGCGTGGCGCGGCGAACGCGGCAGCGGAAAGAGAAGCGGTCTTGATGAAAGTGCGACGATCCATGATGTTCTCCGATTTAGTTGAGCAGGGTTTGCAGTTGTTTGTCGATGGCGGGCGCATCCCAGTCGATGGCGCCCAGGCCGCGGGCAACGATGCGGTGCTGGCGATTGAGGATCAGGGTGGTGGGCAGCATGCGCGCGCCCCAGGCGCGGCTGATGGTTTGCTCGCGGTCGTGCAGTACCGGCAGGGTCTGCTTCTCGGGCAAGACTTCCCAGAGGAATTCCTCGACCCGTTTGGCATTGTCTGCCACCGCGACGGTCAGCACCGTCAGGCGTTTCGCCTGCCAGCGCAGATCCAGGCGCGCGAGCGAAGGCATTTCCTCGCGGCAGGGCTCGCACCACGTCGCCCAGAAATTCAGCACCACGGCCTTGCCCTTGTGCTGCGCGAGCAGCTCGAGCAGGCGGGTGTCCTTGCCTGCCGGAAGCGCTTGCGGCGCGTTAGGTTTGAGCGGCGACGACGTGGCACTGGCACCAAATGCCGGTGCCAGGAACAGGCAGCAAATCAGGGGCGGAGCGGTCGCCCAGGCAACGAAGCGTCGATAGTTCATAGTCTCTCCCGTTACACCTGCAAGCACCGCGGAGCGGAAACCACCGCGGCTTACGATGCCTCCTGGTCCGCAGGCGGCTGACGGCATGGCGGTACGCAGACCGCCGGATTCGCCGTATTTCTCAAGGTGCCTGAAAGTGCGCAAGCACGTCGCGGAAATTCTGTTCGTCACCATTGTCGAGGCAGCGCAAATCCAGCAACAGAGCGCCGTCCTCGATGCGGCCGATCACCGGTTTGGGCAGGGCGCGCAAGGCCGCCTCGATGCGGTTCAGCACGCCGCCCCGCTTACCTTGAGGCCGAATCGCGAAGCCGGCCGAAAGCAGGCGATCGACCGGCAGCGAGCCGGAGCCGATCTGCGATTTCAGCGCGACGATTTCCGCCGTCACCGGCAGGCCGGCAAGTACTTTCAGCAGCGCCGGCAGCAGGCGTTCGGCGGCGGCTCGAATCTCGGCCTCGGGCCGTGTCAGCTGGCGCACGGCGGTGACGCGCAGGTGCAGCCGGTCGGGATCGCGGTAGAGCGCCAGCACCGCTTCCAGCGCGGCCAGCGTCAGCTTGCCGACGCGCAAGGCGCGCTTCAGCGGATTCTTCTTGATTTTCGCGATGAGATCCGTGCGCCCCACCA
>JANMTA010000534.1:0-2627 GCA_031389965.1 Betaproteobacteria bacterium | reverse complement strand
CAGTCGGCATTGCAGGATGCGGGCGATCTGCTGTCGACCCTGGAACGGGCGCATATCGACCTGGCCGTGGGTCGAATGCAGGCGGTGATTGTCGGCGACGATCGCCGCGCCATCGATGAAGCCATGCGGGCCTTGAGCGCCGCCACCGACGACTTCGCGGCGCGGCGCATGAACCAGAGCGTGCAGCGCGCGCTCACCGGCCGCAATGTTAACCAGATATCCCTATGACCCAGATCATCGTGCTTCCCCATGTCGAATTGTGTCCCGATGGCGCGGTGATCGATGCCGAACCGGGTATTTCGATCTGTGATGTACTGCTCGGCAACGAGATTGATATCGAGCACGCCTGTGAGAAATCCTGCGCCTGCACCACTTGCCATGTCATCGTGCGCGAGGGCTTCGAGTCGCTGGCCGATGCGGAGGAACTCGAAGAGGATCTGCTTGACAAAGCATGGGGTCTGGAGCCGAAGTCGCGGCTTTCCTGCCAGGCACTGGTCGGCAAGGTGCCGTTGGTGATTGAAATTCCAAAGTACACCATCAACATGGTCAAGGAAGGACACAAGAAATGACAACCTTCCCCCCAACCCCCTTCCCGTGGAAGGGGGCGACTCTGGTTCGCGGGCAATCCCCGCTCCGCGTTGATTACTGGTCGCCCCCTTGGGGCGGCCCGGCGGAGGCGACGAAATGAAATGGACCGACAGCCTCGACGTTGCCATCGCACTTTCCGAAGCGCATCCGGAGGTCGACCCGACCCGCATCAATTTTGTCGACCTGATGACCTGGGTCATGGACCTGCCCGGCTTCGAGGAAAGCGAGAGCCACTGCGGCGAAAAGAAGCTGGAAGCGATACAGCAGGCCTGGATCGACGAGTTGGAGTAGCCGGTGCTGGTCGACACCCACTGTCATCTGGATGCCGCCGAGTTCGATGACGACCGGGCTGCAGTGGCCGCGGCGGCAACGCAGGCGGGTGTCGGTTTGATCGTGGTGCCGGCGGTGGAGCGCGCCAACTTCGGCGCGGTGGCCTCGGTCTGCCGCGACTATCAGGGTTGCGCCGCGGCCTACGGTATTCATCCGATGTATGTCGACAGAGCACGGGAAGAGGACCTCGACGCCTTGCGCGAAACCGTGCTGCGCGAGCATCCCCTAGCGGTGGGCGAGATCGGCCTGGATCGCTTCGTCGAGCTGCGCGATGATGCGCAGCAGGAACTCTATTTCCGCGCGCAGCTGCAGATCGCCCGCGACAACAACCTGCCGGTATTGCTGCACGTGCGGCGTGCCATCGATCCGGTACTCAAGGCTTTGCGCCTTTGCAAGGTGACCGGCGGCATCGCGCATGCCTTCAACGGCAGCCGGCAGCAGGCCAATGAATTCATCAAGCTCGGCTTCAAGCTCGGCTTTGGCGGCGCCATGACTTTTCCCCGTGCCACGCGCATCCGCGAACTGGCCGCGACCTTGCCGCTCGATGCCATCGTGCTCGAAACCGATGCGCCGGACATTCCACCGGAGTGGAAAGTCGGCGCCCGCAACACGCCGGATCAGTTGCCGCGCATTGCCCTGACGCTGGCCGGCCTGCGCGGCATCGCCGTCGAGGAAGTCGCCGAGGTGACTACGCGCAATGCGACGGCGGTTCTTCCGCGGCTGACACGGATACACTAAACTCTTTTCACCCCTTAACCTCACCCTGAACAGGAGCTATCCATGAGTACTACCGTAACCCTGCGCGGCACCCCCCTTCGCGTCGACGGCGACCTCCCCGCTGTCGGAGCCAAGGCTCCCGATTTCAAGCTGACCAGCGGCGCCCTTGCGGAAGTTTCGCTCAAGGACTTCGCCGGAAAGCGCAAGGTAATGAACATTTACCCGAGCATCGATACGCCGACCTGCGCCACTTCGACCCGCAAGTTCAACGAGGCCGCCGGCAAGCTGGCCAACACCGTCGTGCTCTGCGTTTCGGGCGACCTTCCCTTTGCCGCCAAGCGCTTCTGCGACCTGGAAGGCCTCGCCAATGTTTCCCACCTGTCGACCTTCCGCAATCCTGAATTCATGAAGGCCTGGGGCGTTGCGTTTGCTGAAGGCCCGCTGCTCGGCCTCACGGTGCGCGCCGTGGTCGTGCTCGACGAAAACGACAAAGTGATCCATGCGGAAATGGTGCCGGAGATCGCGCAAGAGCCGAATTACGACGCGGCGCTGAAGGCACTGGGCTGATCCGGGCCAAAAATCGGCGTGTCGCCAGCGCCGACTTTTGAAACAAAAACGGGAGCCGCGGCTCCCGTTTTTTATGCTGTTGCGTCGCGACTGGCGCGCTTGCGATCATGTTCCTTGAGGAAGCGCTTGCGCAGGCGGATCGACTTCGGCGTGATTTCGACCAGTTCGTCGTCGGCGATGAATTCGACGGCGGATTCGAGTGTCATCAGGATCGGTGGCACCAGGCGCACGGCTTCGTCGGTGCCCGAGGAGCGCACGTTGGTCAGCTGCTTGCCCTTGATCGGGTTCACCACCAGGTCGTTGTCGCGGCTGTGGATGCCGATGATGATGCCTTCGTAGAGCGGGTCGCCATGACTGACGAACATGCGGCCGCGATCCTGCAGCTTCCACAGCGCATAGGCGACGGCGGCGCCGTCATCCTGCGA
>JANMTA010000519.1:0-6279 GCA_031389965.1 Betaproteobacteria bacterium | reverse complement strand
CCTGCTGCGCCTTGGCGAATGCGCCGAGACCGGCCAGCCAGATTTGCTGGGCCGATTCGCGAATGGTGGCGGACAACTGCCTGTCCATGCCGACGGATTTGAGTTTTTTTACCACGAGTTTCTTGACCATGACGATCTCCTTATTGAATGTGTTCCAGATGCCTCGCCCGCGAGGCTGCGGCAGGCTTCTTGCCTCCCATGCGAAGCAGTCTAGCGACTCGGATTAGAGAGGTCACACTAATGTCCGGCCATGCCCCGCTTGGACCAAGCCTTCACTATGATTCAGGCGAAGGGGCCGCTAGCGCGGCGCGCAGTCCAATATCGAACAACGACGAGAAGGCAGCAATGATTTACTTTGTCACCGGGATTCATCGGCAAGCGCCTGGATGCGCCCCGCGACTTGACGTACAAGTTTCATCGCAGCCAGAAATAATTCCTATGCCGCTGCCTTCTTCTTCGCAATCGCCTTGCCTGCCGTCTTCTTTGCCGGCGCTTGTTTTGAAACGGGCTTCTTCGGCGCAACCACGACTGCAGCGGGAGCCTTTTTTGTCACAGCCTTCTTTGCCACGGCCTTCTTCCGCGCAGCCTTTGCAGGGGTAGCGACGCTCGAACCCCTCCAGGTCAAACGCGCTTTTTTTGCGAGGGCAACTACCCTGGCAATATCCTCGTCGGTGTACACGCCCTTGACACCCGATATGGCCGCCAGCTTCATGCCGTGCTTGATGCCGAGCTTGTAGATCTCCTTGACCTTTTCCCACTCGGTGTCGCGGCCGATGGTGAATACCTCGAATCGACCTTCCAGTGCCAGCACAATGGTTTCCGCCAGGCAGGCGTAGATGACGTTCTTTGGCAGGCCGATGGACTTCAGGCCCTTGACCTGGGTTGGCAGTTCGATTTCACCCGATTCGATCACCAGCACGTCAGGACGCTTGGCCACCTCGTCGGCCGGCAGATCCAGCGGACGCGCGACATCGGTAATGACGCAACCCGGCTTGACTTTGGTGATGTCCAGAATCTTCTTGCCGGCCCCCGAGGTGGACGTCACGATCATGTCCATGTCACCCAGCAGACTGTCATAATCAGTCGATGCGGTGACCTTGGCATCCGGCGTATCCAGCAATATGGAGTCCCTCAGTTCATTGAGCTTCTTGATATCGCGACCGGCGATGACGACTTCGTCGAAGGCCATGGCGAGCAGACGCGCGCTGACAGATCCGATGGAGCCCGTGGCGCCGATCACCATGGTCTTGGCCGGCACTTTCTTGCTGCCCTTCTTTGCCGATATCAGCCCCATGCGCCGCATGGCGTCGGCCGCCGCCCACAGCGCGCCCGATGCGGAGTAGCTGTTGCCGGTGGTGATCGGAATGCTCGCGCGTCGCGCCACCGTAATGCCCGCATCGCCCACCACCTTGGTGAAGGCACCCAGACCCATTAACTGGGCCCCCATCTCTTCCGCAATCCTTGCGGCATGCAGCAAACGCCGATAGGTAAATTCGGGACTGTGCGAGAGCATTTCCTTGGGTGTGCCACCCACTGAAATCAGCCAGCCTTCGGCTTCGGCACCCGTGGGCGATATGATATTGCTCATCTTGCAATAGACCATCGGCGGCAGGTAGGCCGCGAGCGTCTCCACCCCGTCCATGATGAACTTGGGCGTGTTCTTGGGAAACGGGAAGCCCTTCTTGATGTACTCCTGGCTCAGCGGATGTACTACAAAGGCAAAGCGGCGGATGTTGCGGAAATGACCGGTGGGGTGAAGCAAGCGCGGCTTGATGTCGAGTTCGTTGATGATCTCCTCGAAATCGTGGTCCGAGAGTTCCGACTCCGACTTTCCCGTCGATGCAAGAATCATGGCGGTGATGGTGCTGATGCCCACCACCCTGTCAAAGAGTTTTGGCGAAACATCCACCACCAGATTGACTTTGTGCTTCGCGAAAAACGCCAGTCCTTCGTCATCAATGGCCGAAGTGATGAGGGTCTTGCCTTCCAGATTGCCAGCGGAGGAAACCGCCTGGATTTCTCGAAAGGTGCCGACAATGACGTGGGACTTGGCCACGGCATTGGCGACGATTCTATTTTTCAGGGTACGCAAGACGGATTTCAGGAAATCCCCAGGCACGATGTCGGGAATAAGCTCCTTGCCCTTGGCGTAGAGTTCAAGCTGATCCAGCGAACTCAACAGGAGAGGAGAACCCGCCTGGAATACCGGATCTGCAAAGCTGAGATTCCTGGTGTAATCGGACAGGGCGACCGCCATGTCGTAGTTGCGCATTCCGGATAGAAACAGGATCAGGTTGTTGTTGAAGTAATGGCCAAGTTCCTTCTGCACGTAGCGTATGGCACGCACTTGCAGCAGTCGGCGCAAGCTGGCCCCCGTAGTGACCGGGACCCGAGTGACGACCTGCATCAGGCGCTGCGATTCCTTGTTGACCACCGTGCGCAATCCGACATGGTAGTGGTCGGGCATATCGCTCAAAGCGATGGCATCCGCATTAGCTTGCTGGCGTCGCATCAACTCCCATGCCTTGCTGCTGTCCTTGTCGGCACCCAAACGTCGGACTGAAAACTCCTGGCCCAGAAACCTTGTCTTGAATTCAAAGTCCTTCTTGGATGATCCCAAGGTCACCGTAACTACTTTTTTCATGACATCCAACCTCATCGATTTTGTTCAACATCAACCCGCGTTTGCATCGGGATGACGGGCGCTAGCCAATCTTCTTTCTGCGCCGGGCCGGTTTTTTTTCCGCAGCGGCGGGCGGCAGCACCTGGCGAATGATGTCTTCGCAAACGGCTTGCGACATATAGCGTGGTACCGGATAGCCGGTATGAGCTTCACGGCATGCGGCTTCGGCCAGTTGAGGAATATCGGACTCCTTCAGTGCCGCCAGGAAGGTCGGTATCCCGAGGTCAAGATTGAGTTGATCAACCGCATCGAGAAACTTCTGCGCCAACACATCCTCCGCTTCATTCTCCCGGCCAAGTTTGGCGCGCACCGCCAGCAAGGCCAGCCGGTCGACGATGGACGGGAGAGAATACTTCAGAACCAGCGGCAGCATGATGGCATTGGCAAGGCCATGGGGGGTGTGGTATTTCCCGCCGAACTGATGGGCAATGGCATGCACATAGCCTACATTGGCGCGGGTAAAGGCAAATCCTGCATAGGTGGCCGCGAGGGCCATTTTCTCCCGTGCTGCGAGGTTTTTTCCATCGCTGTACGCCACTCGCAGGTTATCGAATATCAGCCCGACCGCCGACAGGGCCATGTCATCCGTGCTTGGACTGGCCCAGTGCCCGACAAAGGCCTCGATGGCATGTGTCAGTGCATCAATGCCTGTCGCTGCGGTGATATGGGGAGGCAGCCCGGTCATCAGGCAAGGATCGAGCGCCGCCATCTTGGGCACCAGGCGCGTATCAACGATCACCAGCTTGGTATGGTTTTCCGGATCCGAGATGACGGCGGCAACGGTGACCTCCGAGCCGGTGCCTGCGGTGGTAGGAACGGCGTAGATCTTGACCGGCGTTTGCAGACCCTTGAAATAGCCGGCCAACTCGCGCAGCGTCTTGCCGGGATTGGAGACCGCCGCTGCAATGGCTTTGGAGGCGTCCATCGAGGATCCCCCCCCGAATGCCACAATGGCATCGCAGCCGTGTTCCCAATAAAACTCAATCCCTTCCTCAATCAGGGGAATCGGTGCGTCAGGCGTGATGGCATCAAATATCACGTACTCGGCTCCCCCCGCAGTCAGGGCGTTGGTCAGGTCGTCGAGTAAGCCCAGCTTGGAGATGATGCTGTCGGTGACGATGAGGATCCTGCCGTGACCAAACCCGGCAATGGTTTGTCCCAGCCTGCCGCTGGAGCCCGGACCGACCAATATCGTAGGCTGCGGTATGGGCAGGAAGCGCACGGCCAATCCGGCGCCGCGCATGGCTGCACTCAGTGCCGTGGTGCGAAGTGACTCGCTCAGAAATTCAGATATCAAAAGAATTCTCCTTTAGAACGGCGGCACGCTGCGTATGGCTTCCGTGTGCGGGATGCGGATCGTTCGCTGTGCTCCTGTCTACAGGCAGCGAACCTGTACTTCACCCGTCCCCTCGTTTTTCTCACCGCTTTGAAATGGGTCATGCATTTTCCCGAAATTCCAACTTTATCACCCAAACATCGGGCTGCGCTCGATTCATGCCTTCTGCCAGTCCCGGTTGGATTACCAACCGCAGCGGCCTTTTCGGCCGGACTGAATCAAGCGGCACGAACGGCATCGGCGCGAATCATGTCGGCCGCCTTTTCGCCGATCATCATGACGGGTGCGTTGGTGTTGCCCCCGATCAGCGTCGGCATGATCGAGGCATCCACCACCCGCAGGCCCGCGATGCCATGCACGCGCAACTTCGGGTCGACCACGGCCATCGCGTCGATTCCCATTTTGCAGGTTCCGACCGGATGGTAGATGGTGTCCGCACGATTCTTCAGTTCCTCGCGTATGGCGGCGTCGGTATCCACCCCCGCGCCGTAAAGCTCTCCGCTGCGTATGCTGGCCAGGGCCGGCGCGTCCATGATCTTCCGGGTGAGTTTGAAGCCATCGACCATCGCGTCGAGATCATCGGGATGATCGAAAAACCTCGGATCGATGACGGGCGCCGCCGCCGGATCGGCGCTGGCGAGACTGACCGTGCCGACGCTCTTCGGCCGCAACAGGCAGACATGGCAGGAATAGCCGTGCCCCCAATGCAGCTTGCGCACATGGTTGTCCAGCACGCCGACGACGAAATGCAACTGGAAATCCGGCGCCGGCGAATCCGGAAATCGCCGCAGGAAGCCGCCACCCTCGGCACCGTTTGAAGCGATCATGCCGGTGCGATCCCTCCGGTAGCGGACGATGTCCTTCATCAGGCGCATTGCGCCGCCCGGGGAGATGCCGAGAAGGTCGAGCGACCTGGCCCGGTAATTGAAAACATAGTCCGGATGGTCCTGCAGATTCTTGCCGACGCCGGGCAAATCGTGGATCACCGGGATGCCGAACTTTTGCAGTTCCGCACCAGCGCCGATGCCGGAGATCATCAACAGTTGCGGCGATTGCAATGCACCGGCGCTGAGGATGAGTTCGCGCCGTGCCTGAAAGGTATGTAGTTCGCCTCCCTGCCGGAATTCCACCCCGCTGGCGCGCCTGCCGGCAAACAGGATGCGCCGCGCCCGTGCCCCCGTGATCACGTGCAGGTTGGCCCGACTGGCCAGGTGCGGTGTCAAATAGGCGCGCGCGGCATTCCAGCGTTCGCCGTCCTTCTGGGTGACCTGATGGATGCCGATGCCTTCCTGGTCGGCGCCGTTGAAATCGCGGATCAGCTTGAATCCCGCTTGGCGCGCGGCCTCAAGATAAATTTCCTGGAAAGGGTTCATCGAGCGCAAACGCGCGACGTTCAGCGGCCCGCCCTGGCCATGAAGTTCGTCGTGGAAATCCTCGTTGTTTTCCGATTTCTTGAAATAGGGCAATACCTCGCGGAAGGACCAGCCGTTATTGCCCAGCGAGGCCCAATGGTCGTAATCCCAAGGATGGCCGCGCATATACACCATCGCGTTGATCGAACTCGAACCGCCCAGCACCTTGCCGCGCGGCTGATAGCCACGCCTGCCATTCAGGCCAGGCTGGGGAATGGTCTGGAAGGCCCAGTTGTTGATCGGAATGGGCAACATCACAACGGTGCAGAAAGGCACCCTGACCAGCAGCTGGTCATCGCTCCTGCCCGCTTCGAGCAGGCACACGCTGACCTCCGGATCCTCCGAAAGGCGCCCGGCCACGGCACAGCCGCCGGATCCTCCCCCTATTACGATGTAATCGAATTCCTTCATGGCTTTTCCAGCGCCTCCAGAAGCTTGCCCAGGACAACCGGCGAAAACGCCATGCCAAGATGGCTGACGCCGCTGATGGCGACGTTGGCGGCGCCTTCAAGCCGCGAACCGGTTTCCTGCGGAAAGACGAAGTTGTCGTGATGGCTGTAGATTGACACCGAGCCCTGCGGCAGCGGCACCGCTTCGGTTGCTCCCAGTGCAAGCAGCCAGGGGTTGCCGATACGCATCTGCTGCGCATTCGGGCCTATGCCCAGCCAGGCCAATCGGCTGCCGTGATGCACCGAGCCCAGCGTGATCATGCGCGCCACCTTGCCCTTGCCATGGTTCCGCAGATACGTGCGGCAGGCCAGTCCGCCCATGCTGTGGCCGATCAGGATCACCTGCGGCGCGCCGGTCGCCGCCAGCACCTCATCGATGCGCCGGGCGATACCCTCGGC
>JANMTA010000402.1:0-4592 GCA_031389965.1 Betaproteobacteria bacterium | reverse complement strand
CCGTGCATCTGCGCCTCGAGCCGGATGCGCGGCTTGCGCCTGACGTAGAGCGCGCCGATGCCCTTGGGGCCATAAGTCTTGTGCGCGCAGAAGGACATCAGGTCGACCTTCAGCTTGCTGAGGTCGATCGGCATCTTGCCGGTGGCCTGCGCCGCATCGACGTGGAAAATCACGCCTTTCTCGCGGCAGATCTCGCCGATTTCGGCCAGCGGCTGGATCACGCCGATTTCGTTGTTCACTGCCATGACCGAGGCCACCACGGTGTCGGGCCGCAGTGCGGCCTTGAACTGCTCGATGGTGATCAGGCCGTTTTCCTGGGGCACCAGGTAAGTCGCCTCGAAGCCCTGGCGTTCGAGTTCCTTGACGGTATCCAGCACGGCCTTGTGCTCGGTGGACACCGTGACGATGTGCTTGCCGCGGGTAGAGGCGTAAAAGTGCGCCGCACCCTTGATCGCCAGGTTGTTGGATTCGGTCGCGCCCGAGGTCCAGATGATTTCCTTGGAATCGGCGCCGACCAGCATGGCGACTTCTTCGCGCGCTTCCTCAACGGCCTTCTCCGCCTCCCAGCCATAGGCATGGGAACGCGAGGCCGGGTTGCCGAAATGTTCTGTCAGCCAGGGAATCATCTTCGCCGCGACGCGCGGATCAACCGGCGTCGTTGCCGAGTAGTCGAGGTACACCGGCAGTTTCATGCCTGAATTCATTACCAATTTCTCCAGTTCAGCTTGTCAGGGCGGTCAGGCCCTTGAGTTGCAGGATTGTAGTATTCAACGCGGCCAGAAAATCACGCACCTGCACCACGTCATTGTCGATGCCAAAACTTACCCGCACGGCGCCGCGCGCCAGCGAGGATTGAACCCCCATTGCCAGCAGCACCTGCGAGGGCTCGGGATTGGCGCTGGAACAGGCTGCTCCGGCCGCCACCGCAAAGCCGGCGCGATCGAGCTTGCCTACCAGCGTCTCGCCGTCGATGCCGGGATAGGCGAAGTAACTGGTGTTCGGCAGGCGTTCCGCGGCGCGGCCAAAAATGGTTGCCCCCTGCGCCGCGAGGCCCGCTTCCAGTTCGGTACGCAAGGCTTCAAGCTGCCTGGCGCGAGCGTCGAGCTGCGCCGTTGCCAGCTCGGCCGCAATACCGAAACCGACAATCGCCGCGACGTTCTCGGTGCCCGAGCGCAGGCCGCGCTCATGACCGCCGCCGGCGATCAGCGGCTGCAATTCGATCCGCTTGTCCACCACCAGCGCACCCGCGCCCTTCGGTCCGCCCAGCTTGTGCGCGGACAGCGTCAAGGCATGCACGCCGGCGCCGTTGAGCGCGCGGAAATCCACAGGTCGTTTGCCGAAGGCCTGCACCGCATCGGTATGAAACCACGCACGAACGGTTTTGGCTTGCGCCGCCAGTGCAGCTAGTGCCGCCACATCCTGCACGGCACCCGTCTCGTTGTTGGCCAGCATGACCGAAACCAGCGCGGGCTTTTCGGGGTTTTCCCCAAGCGCGGCCCGAAAGTCGGCGCCGGCGACACGGCAATTTTCATCGACCGCAATCTCGCGCAGCTTCCAGCCGGCACGCTGCAAGGCTTTCGCCGGCTCGCGCACGCAGGGATGTTCGATGGCCGATATCGCCACCGTACCCGGCGCAAGACAAGCCGCCGCACCCTTGATGAAAAGATTGTTGGCTTCCGAACCGCCGCTGGTAAACACCACTTCGGTCGGATGCGCACCCACCGCATAGGCCACACGCTGCCGCGCCTCGTCGATCGCGCGCCGCGCCGCACGGCCGTATTCGTGACGGCTGGACGCATTGCCATACTGCTCGCGCAGATAAGGCAGCATGCCTTCCAGCACGCGCGGATCGAGCGGCGTGGTGGCGTTGTGATCGAAATAGACGGGGGCGAACATGGCGTGATCAGGCGTTAGTGTACATACGTCCAAAGCACCCCGTCACGATCGAGCGCAGCGAGCTTACAGTCACCCCCGCCCGGGCGGGGGTTGGGGGGTGGGGGCGTCCAATTTGGTTTTTCATGGCTTATCAGGCGGCGGCGCGTTCCTCGGCCGGACGGCGCGCGCGGCGCAGCGGCCGTTCATCGTGCAGCACGGCGGAGACGCCGGCCCGCTCCCGTTGCTGGGCCACCAGTTCAGCCAGGCTGACCGAGTTGAGGTACTCGAACATCTTTTCGTTGAGGTTGGTCCACAGTTCGTGCGTCATGCAGGGGCGCAGGTCTTCCGCGCAATTGCCCTTGCCGCCGCAATTCGTCGCATCGAGCGACTCGTCGACCGCATGGATGATGTCCGAAACCGACACCGCCTCCAGCGGTTTGGCCAGATTGTAGCCACCACCCGGCCCACGCACGCTTGACACCAGTTCGCGACGCCGCAGCTTGCCGAACAGTTGTTCAAGATAGGAAAGGGAAATCTTCTGCCGCTCGCTGATGCCGGCCAGGGTGACCGGGCCCGCATGCTGGCGCAGGGCAAGGTCGATCATCGCGGTTACGGCAAAACGTCCTTTGGTCGTCAGTCTCATGATAAATCTCCGTCGGGTAATTTAATGTTCGGAAAACGCTTCAGGACCAATACCTGAGCGTTTTCATCAACTATATGGTATCCCGAGCGTTTTAGTCAACTATCTTTGAAAGATAGTTGGGGTCGAATTTGTCGGCGGTTGCCACATCGTCTTCGAGCGATACCCCGGAACGCGCCATGGTCTTCAGCAGGGCCTCGATGCGGCGGTCGGTTTCGACCGCGTGATCGAGCAGGCCGTGAATCGCCAGCGCCAGAGGATCGTCCTCGGCACGGGTCACCGCATACGCGGAGAAGCCCATCTGGCCGGCCTTGACCTCACGATCGATCTCGTTTCGGTCTTCGATGATGCGGGCCGGAATGCCGACCGCGGTCGCGCCCGAAGGGACATCGCGCACCACCACCGCGTTCGATCCGACCTTGGCGCCGATGCCCAGCGTAATCGGCCCGAGCACCTTGGCGCCGGCGCCGATGACAACGCCGCGCTGCAAGGTGGGATGCCGCTTGCCTTTGCTCCACGAGGTGCCGCCCAGGGTCACTCCGTGATACAGCGTGCATTCATCCTCGATCACCGCCGTTTCGCCGATGACCACACCCATGCCATGGTCGATGAACACGCGGCGACCGATGGTCGCACCCGGATGGATCTCGATGCCCGTGATCCAGCGCGTGAAATGCGAAAGAAAGCGCGCCACCCAGCGCAGGCGGGCACTCCACAGCCAGTGCGCGAGTCGATGCAGCGTCAGGGCATGAAACCCCGGATAGCAGGTCACCACCTCCCAGGTGGAACGGGCGGCAGGATCGCGTTCAAAAACGCAGGAAATATCTTCACGCAGACGAGAGAACATGGATTGATCTATTAGTATTTTATGAAATGGTAGAAATCCCCGGCGTCGGGGTCAAGTTCTATTTACATTTCGGGTCTGAGCCGGCTTTTTCCAGTGCCGCAAACAGGCCACGCAGGATATTGACCTCTTCCTTCTCCGGCGCGGCGCGGGAGAACATGCGCCGCAGACGCGGTATCAGGCGCTTCGGGCTGGCGGGATCGAGGAACTCGCTGGACAGCGCGGCGCGCTCGATATGCGCGATCAGGCGTTCCACCTCGTCATGGCTGGCAAGCTCACCGGCACCCGAGATGGCGGGCGGCAGGCCGGGATCGAGCGCCGCCAGGCGCAGCTCGTAGCACATCACCTGCACAGCAGCAGCAAGGTTGAGCGAGCTGAATTCCGGGTTCACCGGAATCATCGCCCAACGCCGGCACATGGCCAGTTCATCGTTGGAAAGCCCCGAGGTCTCGTTGCCGAACACCAGCGCGACATCTCCGGTGGCCGCGGTGGCGATCAGTTCCGCCGCGCCCTCGCGAGCCCACAAGGCCGGTACCGCCAGTTCGCGGCGGCGCGCCGTCAGCGCCACGGCGAGCACCGTGCCGCTCAAGGCTTCCGGCAGGGAGGAAACCACCTCGGCCTGCACCAGCAGGTCCGTGGCACCCGCCGCCATGGCATCAGCCTGTGCATCGGGAAAGGCGCGCGGATTGACCAGCACCAGGCGCGACAGTCCCATGGTCTTCATCGCCCGCGCCGCCGCGCCGATATTGCCCGGATGGCTGGGGTGCGAAAGGACGACGCGGATGCGATCGAGGATGGCGGGTGCGGGCAATGGCATTGTTGTGTTCATATTATGTCTCGGTCCCTCTGGGCCGGGACGGTATCCTAGCGATATGTCTCGGTCCCTCTGGGCCGGGACGGTATCCCGGGATAGAATCGCGGACTTCGCGCGCTGATTGCGCCCCTCTTTGGCTGCCCCGCCGCAAAATCCATGCATCCCACGCTGAACATAGCCGTAAAGGCCGCGCGTCGCGCCGGCCAGATCATCAACCGCGCCAGTCTCGACGTCGACAAACTCAGGATCGACGTCAAGCAGCAAAGCGATTATGTAACGGAGGTCGACCGCGCCGCAGAAGCCGCCATTCTGGATGTATTGCGCGAGGCTTATCCGACCTACGGAATTCTAGCAGAGGAGTCGGGGCTGGCCGGCACCAGCGCCGACAGCGAATACCAGTGGATCATCGACCCGCTGGA
>JANMTA010000383.1:0-2149 GCA_031389965.1 Betaproteobacteria bacterium | reverse complement strand
GCCAGCGAATCAAGCACCTGGCTGTCCACCTAGCGCGATCCACCCGGTTTCGCCGATAATACCGGGCTACCCGGACGGAACCCGTTCCGTCCTTTCAAATTCGAGCCGCCATGACCAACCTGTCCGCCGTTTCCGCCGTTGCACCCGTCGCACCCGTCGCCGTGGGTTCCAGTCTTTCCAACGCCATTCGCGCCCTTGCCATGGACGCGGTGCAGAAGGCCAATTCCGGCCACCCGGGCGCGCCCATGGGCATGGCGGAAATCGCCGAAGTGCTGTGGAACCGCCACCTGCGCCACAACCCGGCCAATCCCAAGTGGGCCGACCGCGACCGCTTCGTGCTGTCCAACGGCCACGGCTCGATGCTGCTCTACTCGCTGCTGCACCTGACCGGCTACGATCTGTCGATCGAGGACCTGAAGCAGTTCCGCCAGTTGCACAGCAGGACGCCGGGCCATCCCGAGTACGGCTACGCGCCGGGCGTCGAAACCACCACCGGACCGCTCGGCCAGGGCATCACCAATGCCGTCGGCATGGCCATGGCCGAGAAACTGCTGGCCGCTGAATTCAACCGCCCCGGCCACGAGATCGTCAATCACCGCACCTGGACCTTCCTCGGCGACGGCTGCCTGATGGAAGGCATCTCGCACGAGTCCTGCGCGCTGGCCGGCACCTGGGGCCTGGGCAAGCTGACTGCCTTCTGGGACGACAACGGCATTTCCATCGACGGCCACGTCGCGGGCTGGTTTACCGACAACACGCCGAAGCGCTTCGAGGCCTACGGCTGGCATGTGCTGCCGAACGTCGACGGCCATGATCCGGCGGCACTGAATGCCGCCATCGAAGCCGCCAAGGCCGTCACCGACAAGCCGTCGCTGATCTGCTGCAAGACGGTGATCGGCCTGGGTTCGCCCAACAAGGCCGGCACTCACGATGTCCATGGCGCGCCTTTGGGCGATGCGGAGATCGCCGCCACGCGCGCGCGCATCGGCTGGGCGCATGCCCCTTTCGAGATTCCGCAGGAGGTCTATGCCGGCTGGGATGCGAAGCAGAAAGGTTCCCAACGCGAGGGCGACTGGGACCGCAAGTTCGCCAGCTACGCCAAGGCTTTTCCGGCGGAGGCCGCCGAGTTCAAGCGCCGCATGGCCAACGAGCTGCCGGCCAACTGGGCCGAACATGCGCAGAAGGCCATCGAGGGTGCCGCTGCCCGCGCCGAGACTGTCGCCACGCGCAAGGCCTCGCAGATTGCCATCAACGCCCTGGCCCCGGTCCTGCCCGAGTTCCTCGGCGGTTCCGCCGACCTGACCGGCTCCAACCTGACCAACTGGTCCGGCTGCAAGGCCGTTTCCGGCAAGAGTACGGGCAACTACATTTCCTACGGCGTGCGCGAATTCGGCATGGCGGCGATCATGAACGGCATGGCGCTGCACGGCGGCGTCCTGCCCTTCGGCGGTACCTTCCTGATGTTTTCGGAATATTCCCGCAATGCCCTGCGCATGGCCGCACTGATGAAGCAGCGCGTGATCCATGTGTTCACGCATGATTCGATCGGCCTCGGCGAAGACGGCCCGACCCACCAGCCGGTGGAGCAGACTGCGACGCTGCGCATGATTCCCAATATGGACGTCTGGCGTCCCTGCGACACGGTGGAAACCATGGTGGCGTGGACCGCCGCAGTGGAAAAGCTCACCGGCCCGACCTCCTTGTGTCTGTCGCGCCAGAACCTGGCATTCGTTCCGCGCGACGCGGCGACCATCGCCAGCATCGCGCGCGGCGGCTACGTCATTTCCGAGGCGAAGAACGGCAAGCCCAAGGCGGTCATCATCGCCACCGGCTCCGAGGTGGAAATCGCCCTCAAGGCGCAGGCCGCGATGGAAGCCGAGATTCCGGTGCGCGTGGTGTCGATGCCCTGCACCAGCATTTTCGACCGCCAGGATGCCGCCTACCGCGAGTCCGTGCTGCCGAAGGGCGTGCCGCGCGTCGCCATCGAAGCCGGCGTCACCGACGGCTGGCACAAGTATGTCGGCGCTGCCGACGCGGGCCAGGGTGCGGTCATCGGCCTCAATCGTTTCGGCGAGTCGGCCCCGGCCGGCCAACTGTTCAAGGAATTCGGCTTCACCGTGGCAAATGTCGTGAAGACGGTCGAGCAATT
>JANMTA010000380.1:0-2732 GCA_031389965.1 Betaproteobacteria bacterium | reverse complement strand
GCTGCCCGAGGACTGCGTGCCCGACGGCTCGGGCAACCCGCTGGCCAAGCGCTCAGATTTCGTCGACTGCGCCTGCCCGCAATGCGGCAAGCCGGCCAAGCGCGAAACCGACACCATGGACACCTTCGTCGATTCGAGCTGGTACTACGCACGCTACTGCGTCGATCCGACCACGCGCGCGGCGAACTCGGCGATGGTCGACGCCGGCAGCAACCACTGGATGCCGGCAGACCAGTACATCGGCGGCATCGAGCACGCGATCCTGCACCTGCTCTATTCGCGCTTCTGGACCAAGGTCATGCGCGACCTGGGTCTCGTCAGCTACGACGAACCCTTCGCCAAGCTGCTGACCCAGGGCATGGTGCTCAACCACATTTTCTCGCGCCGCAGCGACCGTGGCGGCATCGAGTATTTCGCGCCCGAGGAAGTCGACCTCAAGCGCGACGAAGGCGGCCATGTCACCGGCGCCACCAGCAAGGCCGACGGCCAGCCGGTCGATTACGGTGGCGTCGGCACCATGTCGAAATCCAAGCGCAACGGCGTCGATCCGCAATCCCTGATCGACGAGTTCGGCGCCGACACCGCGCGCTTCTTCATGATGTTCGCCGCGCCTCCTGAGCAGACCCTGGAGTGGTCCGACTCGGGCGTCGAGGGCGCCTACCGTTTCATGAAGCGGCTGTGGAACTACTGTTTGAGATTTGACAATGCAGGACCAGTAATGGGCGATACGCTGGCCAAGGCCACGCGCTTTGAAATTCATTCGGTACTCAAGCAGGCCAACTACGACCTCGGCAAGCTGCAATTCAACACCGTCGCCTCGGCGACGATGAAGATCCTGAACGCACTGGACAGGTTTGCTGGCGGAAGGAACGAGGTTACCGAGGAAGGCCTGTCGATCCTCCTGCGCCTGCTCTCACCAATCGCGCCGCACATCTGCCACCATCTCTGGCGGGAACTGGGTTTTGGAGAGGACATCTTGCATGCTCCCTGGCCGGAACCGCTCACAGACGCACTGGTGCAGGACGAAGTGGAACTGGTGCTGCAGGTGAATGGCAAGCATCGCGGTAACATCCGCGTCAAAGTCGGCGCTGAGCGGACGGCGATCGAAGCCGTGGCGATGGCCTCCGAAGGCGCGCAGAAGTTCATGGAAGGAAAACCGGCGAAGAAGGTCGTCGTCGTGCCCGGCCGTCTGGTCAACATCGTCGTCTAAGTCTAAGTAGAATTGTCGCTGAGGAATTCGCCATGCGCGCCATCAAACTATCCGTCGTCCTGCTGCTGATCGGCCTCGTGAGCGCCTGCGGCTTCAAGCTGCGTGGCAGCGCCGATCTGCCCGCCCACAAATTGCCGTTTGCGACGATCGCCCTCACGCTGGCCCCCGCATCCGAGTTCTACGCCCAGCTCAAGCGCTCCATCGAAGCCTCGTCACAGGGAACCCGGGTTGTCGACATCAAGGAAGCGGAGGCCGTCCTGGCGGTACTGGGCGACACCAGTGAAAAGACCATCCTCTCGCTGAGTTCCGCTGGCAAGGCGCGCGAATACCGCTTGGTGAGGACCTTCATTTTCAAAGTAACCGCCAACACCCCTTCGGCCGCACCCGTCCCGCAACTCAAGTACACCGATGCTCCCGCCGCCGGGCCTACCGAATACGTCGCAACAAGCACCATCGTCCTGCGCCGCGATATCACTTACAACGACGATCTGGTGCTCTCCAAGGAATCGGAAGAAGCGCTGCTCTGGCGCGACATCCAGAACGACCTGGTGCAGCAGTTGATGCGCCGGCTGGCGACTGCGAAACTGAATCCGGTCAAAGCAACCGAATAATCGCCATGCAATTGCGGCCCGACCAGCTCGCGGCGCACGTCCGAAAGCCGCTGGCGCCGCTCTACCTGTTGCATGGCGACGAGCCGCTCTTGGTCATCGAAGCCGCCGACGCAATCCGCGCCGCCGCGCGCAAACAGGGTTTCGAGGAACGCGAAGTCATCGTCGTCGGCACCGGCTTCAAGTGGGATGAACTTTTTCTCGCTGCCGGCAACATGTCGCTGTTCGGCGGCAGCAAGCTGGTCGACCTGCGCATCCCCTCCGGCAAGCCGGGGCGCGAAGGCAGCGAAGCGCTGCAACGCTACATCGGCACCACGGGTGCAATGGGCCCCGGCATCGTCACCCTGATCACCCTGCCCGAACTGGACTGGCAGGCGAAGAAGGCCGCCTGGGTCGCCGCCTTGTCGAACGCGGGGGTCGCCATCGAATGCAATGCGCCGCCGCCGGCACGCCTGCCGCAGTGGATCGCCGAGCGCCTGGCGCGCCAGCAGCAAAGCGCGCCGCGCGTCGGGCTGGAATTCATCGCCGCCCACGTCGAGGGCAACCTGCTGGCGGCGCACCAGGAAATCCAGAAACTCGGCCTGCTCTACCCGCCCGGCGAAGTCACGCTGGAGCAGATCGAAGGCGCCGTGATGAACGTTGCCCGCTACGATGTAGCGGACCTGCGCGATGCCCTCAAGGCGCGCGACACGGTGCGCGCCGCACGCACCCTGGAAGGCCTCAAGGGCGAGGATGCGGCACCGCCGCTGGTGCTTTGGGCTCTGGCCACCGAAGCGCGCAGCGCCGCGGACCCTTCGACAAAAATGCGCGCGCTTTTGCACGCGGCGAAGATTGACCGCATGATCAAGGGTCTCGCCCGCGGCGACATCTGGGACGAGTTCCTGCAACTGGCGCTGCGTTTGACCAGAAGCAGC
>JANMTA010000354.1:0-10363 GCA_031389965.1 Betaproteobacteria bacterium | reverse complement strand
GAGCGCCACATCCAAGTCATTGTTGATTATAACAAAATCGAACTCGCCTACGTGACGCATTTCACCCAGTGCGGCGGCCACCCGCCGCGCTATGACATCTTCACTATCGGCGCCGCGCCGGCGCAGCCGGTTTTCCAGTTCCGCGACCGATGGCGGCAGGATGAATATGCTGACGGCCTCGGGGAATTGCCGCCGCATCTGCTGCGCGCCCTGCCAGTCGATTTCCAGCATCATGTCGCAGCCTTCCTGCAGGCGCTGCTCGAGCCACAGGCGCGAGGTGCCGTAGAAATTGTCATGCACCTCGGCCCATTCGGCGAACTCGTCGCGCTCGCGCATGGCGAGAAAGCGCTGACTGTCAATGAAGTGATATTCACGGCCGTTCTGTTCGCCGGGGCGCGCTACGCGGGTGGTGAAGGAAATTGAGTGCTGCACCTGCGGGTCGTCCGCCAGCAAGCGGCCGACCAGCGTGGTCTTGCCGGCGCCGGAAGGCGCCGCGACGATGAACAAGGTAGCTGAGGGCATGGTGTTCCAAACTTGAGTTTGATCAATCCCGCGCGAACGAGGACTGTACTAGTATACGCGGCCTATGCGTCGCTCCGCCCGTTTCCGGCCGTTTCGCCATTCCTCTGCCTGGCTGCTCGCCATCGGGCTGTTCGCCATGGCGCTGCAGGCCATGGGCGGAGTCGGGCTCATGCCGCGCGTTGCCGGCGGCGGCGTGCAGATGGAGATCTGCACCAGCAAGGGGGTCAGCAAGCTCGCCGTGGCGCTGCAGTCCGGCCAGACTTCGCTGCCCGACGGCGGTCATCAGGACTGCTGCACGCTATGCGCCGCCAGCGCGCCGCTGTTGCTGGCCGACTCCGCACTCGGCGTGCCGCCGGCGCCGACTTTCCGCAGTGGCCTGGTCGCCAGTCGCTCCCTTTCGCCCTCTGCCCTTGCGTGGCTGTCGCACCCGCCGCGCGGACCTCCCCAAGCCTGACCCTCCGCATTCCGCCGCAGCACTGGCGGACCGCACCCGACCGAGGTCGGGCGCATCGACGACGAACGAGGAGCAGGATCATGCAGACCATCATGGCAACACCGGCGGCGGTGAACCCGCTGCCGACCGTGCAATTACGCAGGATATCGATTGGCGCGCGCATCTACGCCGCCGGTAGCGAAGGCATCGCCTGGCGCGTCAGAAGCGGCGCAGTGCGCCTCGACCGCGTCACCGCCGAGGGCAGCCATTACGCCGGTCTGGCCTTGCGCGGCGACGTCATCGGCGCCGAAACGCTGTTGTTCGGCAAGTACAGCTTCGCGGCCTGCGCCATCGGCGACTGCGAACTGGAGCCATGGCTCGCCGCCGACACGGCGCTGTCCGGCGAGAGCCTGCTGCAGACGCTGGCCGCCGCCGAGCGCCGCGCCGCCGATGCGCTGGCCTTGCGCGCCGGCGCAGCCTTCGAACGCGTGCGCCAGTTGTGCCTGCTGCTGGCGCGTTATTGCGACGAAGGCCGCAAGGAAATCACCATTCCCGAACTGCGCGACATGGCGGCGATTACCAACCTCACCGAAGAAACGGTGTCGCGCGCCATGAGCCGCCTGTGCCGGCTAGGCATGCTGCAGCGCCAAGGCCGCCGCCGCGGCCTGATGCTGGTCGCCGATCCGGCGTTCGCGATTTAGTTTTCGATCACCCCCGTAATTCCTCACTATTCCCAAGGAGCCAGCATGAAACGCATCACACTCGCCGCACTGATTTTCGCCGCCTTTCCCGTCATGGCCCAGGTCACCGTCAAGGATCCCTGGGTGCGCGCTACCGTGTCGCAGCAGAAAGCCACCGGAGCCTTCATGCAGATCACCTCGGCCCAGGATGCGCGCCTGATCGAAGCCAGCTCACCGCTCGCCGGCGTGGTCGAGGTACATGAAATGACCATGGAAAAAGATGTCATGAAAATGCGCGCAGTCAAGGCACTCGACCTGCCCGCCGGCAAGAACGTCGAACTCAAGCCCGGCGGCTACCACGTCATGCTGATGGATTTGAAGCAGCAGATGAAGGAAGGCGATACCGTGCCGCTGACCCTCGTCGTCGAAGGCAAGGACAAGAAGCGCAGCACAATCGAAGTCAAGGCGCCGGTCAAGCCGCTGGCAAGCAGCGGGAACACGGGCGGCATGGATCACTCAAAGCACTGACGCAAAAATCGGCACCTGCGGGAAATCGCCGTTCCGCCAGCGCCGACTTTCGGCGTCAAGACTGCCGTGCGAAGTGCTCGAATTCCTCAAGCGGTAGCGGTCGACTGAAGTAGAAGCCCTGATAGGCATGACAGCCTGAACTGGCCAGGAAATTTCGCTGCAGCTCGGTTTCGACGCCTTCGGCAATCACGCTCAGGCCCAGACTATGGGCCAAGGCCACCACGGTGCGGGCGATCGCCGCATCCCCGGTATCCATCAGCACATCACGCACGAAAGACCGGTCAATCTTCAACTGGTCCAGCGGCATGCGCTTCAGGTAGGCGAGCGAGGAATAGCCCGTGCCGAAGTCGTCGAGCGAAAAGCTCACGCCGACGGCCTTCAGCAGCTGCATTTTCTCGATGATGTCCTGCACGTTATGCACCACATGGGTTTCCGTCAGTTCAAGCTTCAGACGCTGCGGGTTGGCACCGGCGTCGGTGATGGTTGCCAGTACTTCGTCTACGAAGTCCTTGCGGCGAAACTGCTGGGCGCTGACATTGACCGCCAGCGTCAGATGCGCGGTTTCCGGCCGCGTGGCCCAGGCGGCCAGCTGGCGGCAGGCTGTTTCCAGTACCCATAGACCCAGGGTTTGAATCAGGCCGGTGTCCTCGGCGAGTGGAATGAATTCGCCGGGGTGCACCAGGCCGCGCGCCGGGTGCTGCCAGCGCACCAGCGCTTCGGCACCGGTCACGCGGCCCGCGGAATCTACCTGTGCCTGGTAATGGACGAGGAACTGCTGCTGCTCAATCGCCATACGCAGATCGGCTTCCAGCGCGGCATGGGCGGTGACCACCGCCTGCATTGCCGGATCGAAGAAACGCAGCGTATTGCGGCCCTGGGCCTTGGCCTGGTACATGGCGGTGTCGGCGCGTTGCATCAGCTCCTCGGCGGTGACCGGTTTGCCGTCGAACAGCGTGATGCCGATGCTGGAACTGCAATGATGGCTGCGCTTGCCGCGGGCCTCCCCGTTCACGCTGATGTCGAGCAGGTAGGACTGGCCCAGCAGGGCCTGGACTTTTACCGCCAGAGCCTCGGCCTGCATCGCCGCGAGCTGGTCGCCGTCGCTGCCATCCAGGTCCTCCAGTACCACGACGAATTCGTCGCCCCCGAGTCGTGCGACGGTATCGCTCTGGCGCACGCAGGACTGCAGGCGTGACGCCACCTCGACCAGCAACTGGTCGCCGACGTCATGGCCCAGCGTGTCGTTCAGCGTCTTGAAATTGTCGAGGTCGAAAAACAGCAGGGCGCCATAGCGGCGGCTGCGCGCGCAGCCGGCCAGCGCGTGGCGCAGGCGGTCGAGCAGCAGCCGGCGATTCGGCAAGCCCGTCAGGTGGTCGTAGAAGGCCAGCTGGGCGATTTCGTTTTCCGCTGCCTTGCGCTCGGTGATGTCGGCGAAGGTACCGACATAGTTGCTCACCTCGCCGTTGATGTCCTTCACCGCGGTGATGCTGAGCCATTCCGGAAACTCGTCGCCGCTCTTGCGCCGGTTCCAGATTTCCCCCTGCCAGCTGCCAGTGCTGGCGAGACTGTCCCACATGGTTTCGTAGAAGGCGGGATCGTGGCGCCCGGAGCTCAACATCTGCGGCGTTTGCCCGACCGCTTCCTCGGCGGAATAGCCTGTGATCTCGGTAAAGGCGCGGTTGACCCGCAGGATCACCTTGTTGGCGTCGGTGATGGTGACGCCGTCCTGCGCCTCGAAGGTGGTGGCGGCCACGCGCAGATGATGCTCGGCGCGAACCCTTTCCGAGATGTCGCGAATCGTGCCGCTGACATAGCGCCGGTCGCCGACATCCCAGCTTGCCAGCGACAGCTCGATCGGGAACTCGCTGCCGTCCTTGCGCAGTCCTTCGGTTTCGAACGCCTTGCCAGTGACGCGCGATTCGCCGCCGCCGAGCACTCGGTTCATGCCCCGGAGGTGGCTTTCCCGGTGTCGTTGGGGTATCAGCAGTATCAGGGCCCGACCGATGACTTCCGTTTCGGAGTAAGCGAAGATCGCTTCCGCCTGGCGGTTCCAGCCGACGATATTGCCGTTCCTGTCTGCGGTCACGATGGCGTCGTTGGCGGACTGGGTGACCGCCTGATAACGGGCCGTGCTCTCGCGCAAGATCTGCTCGACCTGCCTGCGCCCCTCGATCTCGCGCAACAGGGTCCGGTTGGTCATGTCAAGCGAGGCGGTACGCTCCCGGACGCGGCGATCGAGGTCCCGGATGGATTGCTTGAGCAGCATTTCCTGGCCGTCGAGAATCCGCTGGGCGCGGGCCACGAATCCATACAGCGCCGCATACAGCAGCGCCAGCAGGCCCAGCACCGTGCCGATGACGATGGATCGGGTCTGGCCGAGCTGTGAGGTCAGGTCGGTGACGTCACTGTATATCTCGAACACCGCGATAATCCGTTTCTGTTCGTCGCGGATCGGCAGATAGGTCGAGATGATGTCCAGATCATTGAGGGTTCCCTCGAAGGTATCGAAGCTGTCCCGGTGCGTCAGGCCGCTGGTAACCCGCCCGGCATGGGCTGCGCGAAACGCCGGGTTGTCGCTCTTGTCTTCGCCGGTCTGGGCCGGATCGCTGGAAAACGCGGTTTTTCCGGTCAGGCCATAGACCTTGACCTTGACCACCTCGGTGCCGGCCAGCTGCCTCGCCACCAATTGGTAGAGATTGTCGCGTTCCGCCATGGCGCGCAAAGCGGCCGACGAGACGTCCGCGCTTTCCGCGACCAGGATGGCAAACTTCGGCCAGAGGGAGTTGGCGAGGGCGTGGGTCAGCGCCACGTTGCGATCCTCGCCCAGGTGCTTCAGGTCGCGCAGCGCCAGGTACTGATAACTCCAGCCCAGCAAGACCGCGACCGCAACGGTGCAGACGAAACTGGTGATGGAGAAATAGCGGGTGAGCGGAAAATGCCTGGGCAATACGGCGCCTTGATCTTCCTGCTCCATGAACACATCTCCCCCTTGTCGGCCTGCTGTGGCATACCTG
The DNA here is from genome assembly GCA_031389965.1 of Betaproteobacteria bacterium. Classification (GTDB taxonomy): domain Bacteria; phylum Pseudomonadota; class Gammaproteobacteria; order Burkholderiales; family Rhodocyclaceae; genus Sulfuritalea. The sequence continues at coordinate 5,186 of JANMTA010000354.1, read as the reverse complement.
TGAATGACGTCAAGCTTCGACGCCCGGCAGCTCTGGCAAAGGCTATGTTATCAGGATGGATTATATGTCAGGCGGAACCGCTGGCTGCGGTCGTGCCGACTATAGGTTTCGGTCGGGCGTGGCGCCGGATCACTCCAGGTTCTGCACCTGCTCGCGCATCTGCTCGATCAGCAGCTTGAGGTCCAGCGCGATGGCGGTGACTTCGGCCGAGACCGACTTGGACGACAGGGTGTTGGCTTCGCGGTTGAGCTCCTGCATCAGGAAATCCAGCCGCTTGCCGACCGCGCCGCCTTTTTTCAGGACCCGGTCGAGTTCGTCCATGTGCGTGATCAGGCGCGCAATTTCCTCGGCGACGTCGATCTTGGCGGCGAAAACCCCGACTTCCTGGCGGATGCGGTCCTCGTCGAGATTCGCCACGGCCTCGCGCAGCTTGGCCGCCAGACGTTCGCGATAGGCGGCCAGCGCCGCCGGCAGCAGCGGTTCGGCGGCGGCGATGCGCTCGCGCATGCGCGCCGCGCGGTCGCGCAAAACGTCCGCCAGCTTGGCACCTTCGCGAGCGCGCGAGGCGACGAATTCGGCGAGCAGGCCGGCGAAGAGTTCCTGCGCGGCAGCCTGTAACTGTTCCCCACCGAGCGTATCGTCGCCCAGCACGCCGGGCCAGCGCAGCACTTCGGCCACCGACAGCGGGGGGGCCTGCGGCAGGGCGCTGCGCACGGTGGCGTCGAGCCTGCCCAGTTCGGCCAGCAGCGCCGCATCGGGCGTTCGTTGATGTGTCGCCGCGCCCTGCGCCGGTTGCGCCAGCAGGTAGCCGCGCATTTCGATCTTGCCGCGCGCGATGCGTTCGGTGATTTTTTCGCGCAGCGGCATTTCAAGAAAGCGCAGGTCTTCGCTGAGGCGAAAGCTTATATCGAGGTAGCGGGAATTGACGCTTTTTAGCTCGAGGTTCATCACTGCACTGCCCAAGTCGCGGCTGGCAGCGGCATATCCGGTCATGCTGTGGATCATGATTTTGTGGAGTCTCCGTTCCTGCCGCCCAAACGAAAGGTTTACAGCGAGGGGGCGAACAAGGAAAATCAGGGAAGTATATAACCCGTTCCGACATCCCCCGCCGTGTTTTCACAGAACAATCAGGCACTGCCGCCCGGCTACGAACTTGAAGGCTATCGCATCGAGCGACAGCTTTCGGCCGGCGGCTTTTCGCTTGTCTATCTGGCGCACGATGCCGCCGGTACGCCGGTGGCGCTCAAGGAATACTTGCCCAATGCGGTGGCCTTGCGCGGCGAGGGACAGATCGCACCGGTCATCCCCCCCGAATTCCAGGCGGATTTCAATCACGGCCTGAAGCTGTTTTTCGACGAGGGGCGGGCGCTGACCGGGCTGGATCATCCGAACGTGGTGCGCGTGCTGAACTTCTTCCGCGCCAACGAGACGGTCTACCTGGTCATGCGCTTCGAAACCGGCCAGACCCTGCGCGACCACATTCGCGGCCATCGCGGCAGGCTGGCGGAGCCGTTCCTGCGCAAAATGTTCAGCGGCGCGCTCGACGGCCTCGGCGAGGTTCATGGCCACGGCCTGCTGCACCTGGACATCAAGCCGGCCAATATCTGGCTGCGCACCGACGGTAGCCCGGTGCTTCTGGATTTCGGCGCGGTACGCTATGCGCTGGATATCGGTCCGCCCGAGCCGCGGGCGATGTACACGCCGGGTTATGCGGCACCCGAGCAGTATCACGGCAAGTTCACGCTGGGGCCGTGGACCGATATCTACGCTGTCGGCGCCTGCATGTATGCGGCCCTGGCCGGCGGCGCGCCGCAGGCGGCCGACGAGCGCATGGTCGACGATCAACTGCTGCCGGCCCGGCAACGCTGGGGATCGCAGTATTCGCCGCGCCTCTTGGCGACCATAGACGAATGCCTGCGTATGGAACCGACGCGGCGGCCGCAACACGCCCGGGCCCTGCAGGCCTCGCTCAACACCGATACGGACGGCGACAAGCCGCCGGGATCATGGTTTTCCCGCCTCGGTCTGCCCGGCTTCAAATGAACTACACCATCGCCCAGGAAAGCCGCATCGGCGGTCGCGAGATCAATCAGGATCGCGTGGCCTGGCTGGCCACCCCGGACGCCGTGCTGATGGTGGTGGCCGACGGCATGGGCGGCCATCTGCACGGCGAAGTCGCGGCACAGATGGCCATCGATACCATGATCGGTCGCTTTCGTGCCGAAGCAAAAACGCTCCTCGCCGATCCGGCGCGTTTTCTTGCGGCGACACTGAACCAGGTACACCAGACCATCGTCAACTATGCCGCCGAGTGCCGCATTCCGCCGCATAGCGCGCCGCGTACCACCTGCATCGCCTGCGTGGTACAGAACGGCCAGGCCTGCTGGGCGCACGCCGGCGATTCGCGGCTGTATCTGATTCATGGCAGCGGAGCAGGCGCGAGCGGTGTCGTTCGTACCCGCGATCACAGCCTGGTTCAGCGCATGATCGACGACGGCAGTCTCAGTTGTGTGCAAGCCGTCAGCCACCCCTGGCGCAACCGTGTTTTCAGCTGCCTTGGCGGCGACGTGCCGCCGCAGATTGAAGTTTCGCCCGCCATGTCATTGCAGGACGGCGACCTGATTGCCTTGTGCACCGACGGCGCCTGGTCGCCTCTGGGCGAGACTCTGGTGGCCGGGCTCGGCAAGGCGCCGCTCAATACCAGTGTGCGGGGTCTGCTCGATGCCGCCGAGCACGCGGCGGGCCCGGGGGCCGACAATCTGACGCTGATTGCCATGCGCTGGGGTGCTCCCGATCCTGATACGGCTACCCGCGACATGTCGCTTGCGGTACCGGCAGAGCGGGCGCTCGTCCCGATCAGCGACGAGGAAATGAACCTTGCCGTCGCCGAGATTCGTCGCCTCATTCCCTACAATCCCGATGGAGCATCCTCATGACTCGGCCTGCGCAACGCACGGACCGCACCGCGGCCCAGCTGCGCCGCCTTGCGCTCACCCGCAACTACACCCGCCATGCCGAAGGCAGCGTGCTGGTCGAGTTCGGCGCCACCAGGGTGCTGTGCACTGCCAGCGTCGAAGAGTCGGTACCCGGTTTTTTGCGCGGCAAGGGCTCCGGCTGGGTCACCGCCGAATACGGCATGCTGCCGCGCGCCACCAACACGCGCACGGCGCGCGAAGCGGCGAAGGGCAAGCAGTCCGGCCGCACCCAGGAAATCCAGCGCCTGATTGGCCGTTCCCTGCGCGCCGTGACCGACCTGGCGGCACTCGGCGAACGCCAGATCACGCTCGACTGCGATGTGCTGCAGGCCGACGGCGGCACGCGTTGCGCGTCGATCACCGGCGCCTGCGTGGCACTGCATGACGCGCTATCCACGCTGGTCGCCGCCGGCAAGCTGGCGCGCCATCCGATGCGCGAACTGGTCGCCGCGGTGTCGGTCGGCATCGTCGCCGGGGTGCCGCTGCTCGATCTCGACTACGCCGAGGATTCGGGTTGCGATACCGACATGAACGTGGTGATGACGGCCGGCGGCGGCATCATCGAAGTGCAGGGTACGGCCGAAGGCGCACCTTTCTCGCGCGCCGAACTCGATGCGCTGCTGGAGCTCGCCGCGGCCGGTATCGGCGACATAATCAGGGCGCAGGAGTCGGCGCTCGCCTGCCCGCAAAGCGGAATTCCAGGCGGACAGAGTCCGGAACTGCGCTAATCGTTCGAATCGTTCGAATTGACCTAATCGAACGATTCGCCTATAGTGGCATCGACTAGTCAGCCGGAGCCAGTGCCATGCAAACCTATACCGCCAACGAAGCCAAGACCCGTTTCGGGGAAATGCTCGACCGCGTCCAGCGCGAACCGGTGCAAGTGACCCGGCATGACCGCGTGGTAGGGGTCATGGTCAGCGCCGAAGACTACGAGGCGATGCGGCAGTTTTACTCTGAGCGATTGATCCGGCTCATGCACGAAACCGGCACCCGCGCTCGCGCCAATGGTTTGACCGAGGAAAAGCTCGCCGAATTGCTGGCCGATGAAAGTTGAGCGCACGCTGCCGGCGTGCTACGCGCAGGTCGTGGTGGACACCAATGTTCTGATCAGCTCGGCGCTTTCACCGGACGGCGCACCGGCGCAATTGCTGCAACGACTCCACCGGGAAAGCCGTCTGGTGTTTGCTCCCGCAACCTTCGCCGAATTCGAAACCCGCTTGTGGAAACCCAAGTTCGACACCTGGCTCAGCATCGAGGAACGCCAACAGTACCTGCACGCCTACTCCGCGATTGCGAACTGGCTGGCCGATGCCGCGGCACCGGAGGCCTTGTCGCGCGACCGCGCCGACGACATGTTCATCGACCTTGCCCGGCGTGCCGGTGTAACCCGCCTCGTCAGCGGCGACGACGACCTGCTCTGCCTCGACCCGCTGGGCGAACTGCGCATCCTCATGCCGCGCGCGGCGCTCGACGAAATCGCCGCAGCGGACAAATCATGAAGGGGAAAGCAGGCCATGAAAAAACTCGTCCTCGCCTCGGGTAATCCGGGCAAGCTGCGCGAATTCGGGCAACTGCTGGCACCCTTCGATTTCGAGGTCTTGCCGCAGTCGGCCTTCAATGTGCCGCAAGCCGCGGAACCGCACATCACCTTCGTCGAGAACGCCATCGCCAAGGCGCGCCATGCCGCGCGGCTGACCGGCCTGCCGGCGCTGGCCGATGACTCGGGGCTGTGCGTCAGCGCCCTGGGCGGCGCTCCTGGCGTGTTCTCGGCGCGCTACGGCGGCGAGCCGAAATCCGACGCGAAGAACAACGCGAAGTTGCTCGCCGATCTCGCCGGCACGGCTGATCGCCTAGCGCACTATGTCGCCGTGCTGGTGCTGATGCGTTCCGCCGACGATCCGCAACCCATCGTTGCCGAAGGCGAATGGCATGGCGAGATCATCGACACGCCGCGCGGGACCGGCGGCTTCGGCTACGACCCTTACTTCCTGGTTCCGGGCACCGGCCTGACCGTGGCCGAATTGCCGCACGAGGAAAAGAACCGTTGTTCGCATCGCGGCAAGGCCTTGGCGCAACTCCTCGAGCGCCTGCGGATCGGGATGTGATTGCTATCATTCCGGTCGCCGTAGCGCCAGCGCCGACTGTTGACGAAGGCTCCGGGCTGGCCGCGCCGCCGCCGCTCGCGCTGTATGTGCATTGGCCGTGGTG
>JANMTA010000320.1:0-2889 GCA_031389965.1 Betaproteobacteria bacterium | reverse complement strand
CTGGTGCTGGACGAAGCCGACGAGATGCTGCGCATGGGCTTCATCGACGACGTCAAGTGGATCCTCGAACACACGCCGGCCGAGCGCCAGACCGCCCTGTTCTCGGCCACCATGCCGGACGCGATTCGCCGCGTGGCGCATGCCCACCTGCGCGAACCGCGCGAAATCAAGATCCGTTCGGCCACCTCGACCGTGGTCGCCACCAGCCAGTCCTACTGCCAGACGCACAGCGGGCAGAAGCTGGAAGCCCTGACGCGCATCCTGGAAGTCGAGGACGATTTCGATGCCGCCCTGATTTTCGTGCGCACCAAGACGGCAACCGTCGAGCTTGCCGACAAGCTCGAGGCGCGCGGCTATTCCGTCGCCGCACTCAATGGCGACCTGACCCAGGGCCTGCGCGAACAGGTGATCGAGCGCCTCAAGGCCGGCACCATCGACATCGTGGTCGCTACCGACGTTGCCGCGCGCGGCCTCGACGTCGCGCGCGTCAGCCACGTCATCAACTACGACGTGCCCTACGACACCGAAGCTTATGTGCATCGCATCGGCCGCACCGGCCGCGCCGGTCGCACCGGCCGCGCCATCCTGTTCCTGGCGCCGCGCGAGATGTACATGCTGAAGCTGATCGAACGCGCCACCAAGCAGAAGATCACCGCGCTGACCATGCCGACCCCGGGCGAGGTGGCCAATCGCCGCGTCGCGCAATTCACGCAGCAGATCGTCGACATCATCAAGAACGAAAAGCTGGACTTCTTCTTCGACGTGGTGCGCCGCATGGAAGGCGAGCAGGACATCGCCGCGCGCGAAATCGCCGCCGCATTGGCCTGGCTGGCGACGCGCGAGCGCCCGCTGCAGATGCCCGGCGCCAACGATCACGCACCGCGCGACGCCGCCTCGACTCCGGCCGCCGTTGCCGGCCCGCGAAGCGGAATTCCCGGCACGCAGAGCGAGCCAGCGCCGACTTTTAGCCGCGACACCGAGCGCAAGCCCGACTTCAAGCCCAGCGCCAGGCCGGCCGAGAGCCGTCCGGATGCCGAACCGCGCCGCGAGCGCCCGGTAAAGGAAGGCCGCAGCGACACCCCGGTCAAGCAGCGCAGCTTCGCAGAGGGCGCCACAATGCAGCGCTATCGCATCGAGATCGGCCGCAACCAGGGCGTGCTGCCCAAGGAGATCGTCGGCGCCATCGCCAACGAAGCGGGTATCGCCGGCAAGGACATCGGCCAGATCAACCTGTTCGACGACTACAGTTCGGTGGAACTGCCGGCCAATCTGTCGGACGATCTGATGGACATCCTGCGCCGCATCCGCGTGCGCCAGTTCGCGCTCAAGACACGCGTCATGGAGGCGGGCGAGTTCGTCGATACCCGTCCGCCGCGCCGCGCACCGCCCGCCCGCGACGGCAAAAAGCCGGACTGGAAGAAGCCCGCCGGCGCCAAGCCGGCATGGCAGAAGCGGGAACGCTAAACCCGGCATCAAGATTCAGAAGAGGAAAAAATCTTCATGCCCATTTACAGCCTCGGCGACCGGCAGCCCGTCCTCGGACATGAGGCCTGGGTCGCCCCCAACGCGACGGTGATCGGCGACGTCTGTCTCGGCGACAACGCCAGCATCTGGTGGAACGCCGTCGTGCGCGGCGACAACGACACCATCACCATCGGCGCCGGCAGCAACATCCAGGACGGTTCGGTGCTGCACGTCGACGCCGGCGTGCCGCTCACCATCGGCGCCAACGTCACCGTCGGTCATCAGGTGATGCTGCACGGTTGCACCATCGGCGACGAATCGCTGATCGGCATCAAGAGCGTGATCCTCAACAAGGCGGTGATCGGCCGCCATTGCATCATCGGTGCCAATTCGCTGATCCCCGAAGGCAAGGTCATCCCGGAACGCTCGCTGGTGATGGGCTCGCCGGGCAAGGTGGTGCGCCAGCTCTCCGACGAGGAAGTCGCGCGCCTGCTGTCTGCGGCGCAGGGCTATGTGGACAATGCCCGGCGTTACCGGGCGGAGTTGAAGCAGGAAGACTGATTCAAAACCCTTGATTCAGGGCGGTGCGGCAGGCTTGGCCGGCGAGGTCGGTGCCGCTGGAGTGTTCCGCGGCACCTGGACGAAAATCTCGCTTTCCTTGATCATGCCCAGTTCATAGCGGGCGCGTTCCTCGATGGCCTCAAGGCCTGACTTGAGGTCGCGCACTTCGGCATCCAGCCCGGCATTGCGCTGCTCCAGCTTCTGGTTGGCCTGGCGCTGCGCCTGCAACTGACGCTCATAGTCCCAGACGCGGATCCAGCCGCCCTTGCCCAGCCACAACGGATACTGCAGCAGTGCAATGAGGGCGACCAGCGCCAGCGTCGGCCAATTCATCGCGAATCGCCGCGGAGCCTACTTCCTGATGTTGTAGAAGGCGTCGAGTCCGGGGTACGTCGCCGTGTCGCCAAGGTCTTCCTCAATGCGCAGCAACTGGTTGTACTTGGCGATGCGATCCGAGCGGCTGAGCGACCCGGTCTTGATCTGGCCGGCGTTCAAACCCACGGCGATGTCGGCAATGGTCGAGTCCTCGGTTTCGCCGGAGCGGTGCGAGATGACATTGGTGTAGCCGGCGCGCTTGGCCATCTCTACGGCGGCGAAGGTTTCGGTCAGCGTGCCGATCTGGTTGATCTTGATCAGGATGGAATTGGCGATGCCCTTCTGGATGCCTTCCCTGAGGATTTTCGGGTTGGTGACGAAGAGGTCGTCGCCGACAATCTGCACACGCTTGCCAAGCTTGTCGGTGAGGATTTTCCAGCCGTCCCAGTCACCCTCGGCCATACCATCCTCGATACTGATGATCGGATAGCGGTCGGCCAAGGTCGCCAGGTAGTCGGCGAAGGCTTCCGAGCCGAGTTCGAGGTTTTC
>JANMTA010000313.1:0-1911 GCA_031389965.1 Betaproteobacteria bacterium | reverse complement strand
GCGTGCCGCTTGACGCCGTTCAGGGTGAATTCGATGTCATGCTTGAGCGACATGGCTGAGTATCCTTTTGGTGATGTTGTGGATCATTTCCTTGCGGTACCACGCCGTGGCGCGCACGTCGTCGATCGGCTTGACTTCGTCGCGGGCGACCGCGGCTATTTTTTCGATCGCGGCTTCATCGAGCTTACGGCCTTCCAGCGCCTGCTCGGTCTGCGCAGCACGAGTCGGCGTTGGCGCCACGGCGCCAAAGGCGACCCGGACATTGGTCAGTGCGCCGTCCTTGCGCGTGCCGGCGATGCCGATCGAGATGGTCGAGATGTCGAGTGCCGGCCGCGTGCCGTGCTTGTAGAAGTGCGCGATGTGGTCCGGGCCCGGCACGGGAATGCGCACGCCGGTCACCAGTTCGCACAGCGACTTGCGGGTCTTGCCGGGGCCGACGAAAAAAGTCGATAGCGGCATGCAGTGACGGTAAATCTTGGCCTCCGGCATTGATGCGAGTTCGACGCAGGCATCCAGTACCAGCAGCGGAATCAGCATGTCGCCGGCCGGCGAGGCGTTGCAGACGTTGCCGCCGATGGTGCCGGCGTTGCGGATCTGGTCGCTGGCGAAATGGTCGCAGGCCTCGACCAGCACCGGCAGATGCTGCTTGATCAGCGGGTGCTCCATGATCTCGGTGATCGTCGCCAGCGCGCCGATGCGGATTTCCTTGCCTTCCAGCGTGATGCCGGAGAGTTGCGGAATGTGGCGGATGTTCATCAAGGTCTGCTTGAACTTGATCCGCCCGGCCTGGCTTTGCGGCGTCAGGTCGGTGCCGCCGGCAAGTATCGTCACGTCGCCGTCCTTGAGGCACTCGACCGCCTGGTCGAGGCTGGTGGGTGCGAAATAGTGTTTTAGTTCGGTCATTGGTTTTTCATCCTGAAAAGCGGCTCAGAAACGGATCGGTTCCTGGTAGCGCCCGAAAACATTGACAAGCTCTTTGGTCATTTCGCCGACGCTTGCGTAGGCCTTGACCGCCTCGACCAGGGCCGGCATCACGTTGATTCCTGCTGCCGCATCTGTACGCAGGCGGGTCAGCGCGGCATCGACGGCTGCATTGTCGCGTTCGGCGCGAATGCGCTTGAGGCTGTCGATCTGCACCTGCGCATCGTCTTCGTTGTAGGGGTGAAACTCGACCGGGTGGTCTTCCTCCTGCTCGTTCTTGTAGCAGTTGACGCCGACCTTGGGAAACTCGCCCGATTCGATCTTGCGCTGCATGCCATAGGCCTGGGCCGAGACCTTGGCCTGGATGCTGCCCTCGGACACCATCTTGACGATGCCGCCCTGGGCATCGACCTCGGCCATGATTTCTTCCATTTTCTTGCGCATTTCGTTGGTCATGGTCTCTACGTAGAAGGAACCCGCCAGCGGATCGACGGTTTCGGTCAGGCCCATTTCCTCAACCAGCAGCTGCATGGTGCGCAAGGAAAGGCGCGCCGAGTATTCGGTGGGAATCGTGTAAGCCTCATCGTAGGAACACAGCGCCATGGTCTGCGTGCCCGATAGCGCCGAGATCAGCGCGTAGTAGGCGCCGCGCACGATATTGACTTCGGGCTGCTCGAAGGTCAGGCCGCCGCCGCCGCCGGCGGCGATCATGCGCAGCCACATCGAGCCGGGCTTTTCGGCGCCGTACTCTTCCTTCATGATCTTGGCCCACAGTCCGCGACCGGCGCGGAACTTGCACACTTGCTCGAAGATGTTGCCGAAGATGTTGAAGTTGTACGACAGGCGCCCGGCGAATTCGTCCACCGAGAGGCCACGCTTGATCGCGTCGTCGGCATAGGCCTTGGCGATGCAGAAGGCATAGGCGATTTCCTGTGCCGGCGTCGCCCCGGATTCGCGGATGTGATAGCCGCAGACCGAGACCGGGGTGTA
>JANMTA010000306.1:0-4341 GCA_031389965.1 Betaproteobacteria bacterium | reverse complement strand
TACGGCATCCCCTTTACCAGCGCGATTGCCCGCGCTAACATCTTCGCTGTTCAATTCCATCCGGAAAAAAGCGCCCAGGCAGGATTGCGACTGCTTGGCAATTTCATGCGCTGGACTCCCTGATTCGACCGCCCCCTGCTTTTTCATATCTCCATATCTCCCTATGCTGCTGATACCCGCGATTGATCTCAAGGATGGTCACTGTGTCCGCTTGAAGCAGGGCGCAATGGAAGGCGCCACGGTATTCTCCGAAGACCCGGCGGCCATGGCCCGGCACTGGATAAGCAAGGGCGCGCGCCGCCTGCATCTGGTCGACCTGAATGGCGCCTTTGCCGGCAAGCCGAAGAACGAAAGCGCCATCAAGGCGATCCTGAAGGAAGTCGGCGACGAAATCCCCGTGCAACTGGGCGGCGGCATTCGCGACCTGGAGACGATCGAACGCTGTCTCGATGACGGCGTGACCTACGTCATCATCGGCACCGCCGCCGTCAAGAACCCGGGCTTTCTGCACGATGCCTGCGGCGCATTTCCCGGCCACATCATCGTTGGCCTCGATGCGAAGGACGGCAAGGTGGCGGTGGACGGCTGGTCGAAAATGACCGGCCATGATGTCGTCGATCTGGCGAAGAAATTCGAGGACTATGGCGTCGAGGCTGTCATCTATACCGACATCGGGCGCGACGGCATGCTCTCCGGCGTGAACATCGAAGCCACGGTGAAGCTGGCGCAGGCGCTGCGCATTCCGGTGATCGCCAGCGGCGGCATCGCGTGCATCAAGGATGTCAAGGCGCTGTGCGCCGTGCAGGGCGAGGGCATCACCGGCGCCATCACCGGCCGTGCGATCTACGAAGGCACCCTCGACTTCAAGAAAGCCCAGGCGGAAGCGGACAAGCTCTCCGGCCGCTGAAGGCTTGACTCATGCTCGCCAAGCGCATCATTCCCTGTCTCGACGTCAACGTCGGCCGCGTGGTCAAGGGCATCAATTTTGTCGAACTGCGCGATGCCGGTGATCCAGTCGAGATTGCACGCCGCTACGATGAACAGGGTGCCGACGAAATTACCTTTCTCGACATCACGGCCAGTTCCGACGACCGCGACATCATCCTGCACATCATCGAAGCGGTTGCCGCGCAGGTCTTCATTCCGCTGACGGTGGGCGGCGGCGTGCGCCAGGTGGAGGACGTGCGCCGCTTGCTGAACGCAGGCGCCGACAAGGTCAGCATGAACACGGCCGCGGTGAATAATCCACAACTGGTCGCGGATGCTTCGGCCAAGGTCGGTGCGCAGTGCATCGTGGTCGCTGTCGATGCCAAGCAGACCAGTCCCGGCCGCTGGGAAGTATTCACCCATGGCGGACGCAAGAACACCGGATTGGACGCCATTGAATGGGTGCGCCAGGTGGAAAGCCTGGGCGCCGGAGAAATCCTGCTGACCAGCATGGATCGCGACGGCACCAAGGCCGGCTTCGACCTGGCGCTGACGCGCGCGGTTTCTGATGCGGTCGGCATTCCCGTGATAGCCAGCGGCGGTGTCGGTACGCTGCAGCACCTGGCCGACGGCGTTACGCAAGGCCGGGCGGATGCCGTGCTGGCGGCGAGCATCTTCCATTACGGGGAATTCACCGTGCGCCAGGCCAAGGAATACATGCGCAGTCGCGGCATCGAGGTGCGTTTGTGATCGCGCCGCCGGGTACGCAATGGCTGGACGAGGTGGCGTGGGACGCACAGGGTCTGGTTCCCGCAATCGCGCAGGACGCGGTGACCGGAGAAGTCCTGATGTTCGCCTGGATGAACCGCGAGTCGCTGGCGCTGACGGCCGAATCCGGTTGCGCCGTATATTGGTCGCGCTCGCGAGGCCGATTGTGGCGCAAGGGCGAAGAGTCGGGTCACACGCAGAAGGTGCTGGAATTACGCGTCGATTGCGACAAGGATGTGGTGTTGTTGAAGATCGAGCAGAGCGGCGGCATCGCCTGCCACACCGGTCGTCGCAGCTGCTTTTTCAACCGGCTTGAAAGCTCCGGCTGGCAGGATGTGGAGCCGGTGCTCAAGGACCCGAAGGAGATATACAAGTGACGCCGGCCCGCGCAGCGGAATTCCCGGCGCGCAAAGCGTAACCGGGCCGCCCCAAGGCGGCTCGAGTCAACCAAGGAGCGGGCGCAGCCCGCGAACAACCGTCACCCCCTTCTTGGGGAAGGGGAATGAGGAAAAGGAAACAACAAATGATTGATCTCGAAGTTATCCGCCGCGTTCAGGCGACACTGCTCGAACGCAAGGGCGCGGCGCCCGATTCGTCCTACGTCGCCAGCCTGTATGCCAAGGGAACCGATGCGATCTGCAAGAAGGTGGCGGAGGAAGCCGCCGAAACCATCATGGCTGCCAAGGACGGTGATCGCCTGCATCTGGTGCGCGAAGTGACGGACCTCTGGTTTCACAGCATGATCCTGCTGACCCAGTTCGGCATCGGCGTCGATGACGTGATTGTCGAGTTTCGCCGCCGGGAAGGCATTTCCGGCATCGATGAGAAGAACAGCAGGAGTCCTGAACAATGAGTGACTGCATTTTTTGCAGGATCGCGCGCGGCGAGATCCCGTCGAAAAAAATCTATGAGGACGAGGAAATCTTCGCTTTTCATGACATCAACCCGATTGCGCCGGTGCATTTCATGATTGTGCCGAAGCTGCACATCCCGTCGCTGATGGAGGCCGACATGAGCCATCAGATGCTGCTGGGACGCATTCTTGCGAAGGCAGGCGAATTGGCCAAAGCCCAGGGGCTCAACGAAGGCTTTCGTACCATAGTCAACACCGGGCGGATCGGACAGCAGGAGGTGTATCATCTGCATGTTCATATCCTGGGTGGCCCAGAGCCCTTGGGATCGATGCTTAAGCGCAGAGCGCCTTGAAATTTCACTGAGCGCGAGGAGAAAACGGAATGGGATCTTTCAGCATCTGGCACTGGCTGATCGTGCTGGTCATCGTCATGCTGGTGTTCGGCACCAAAAAGCTGCGCAACGTGGGGTCGGACCTCGGCGGAGCGGTCAAGGGCTTCAAGGACGGCATGAAGGAGGCCAGTGCCGACAAATCCGCCGACAAGCCGGCCGAACCGCAGCAGGTTACCGGTCAGACCATCGACGTCGAGGCACGTCGGGAACAAACCAAGTCCTGATCCCTGGCGGCCGAGCGGTCTGTCTGCTTCTGCAGCCATGATCGTTCTGGCGGCCCCTCCTGCCATTTTCCCATTTCCAGCGAATCGATGTTCGACGTAGGCCTTTCAGAGTTGATGGTCATCGCCGTGGTGGCGCTGGTCGTCATCGGCCCCGAGCGCCTGCCCAAGGTGGCGCGTACCGCGGGCCTTCTTCTCGGACGCCTGCAGCGCTACGTCAGTGATGTCAAGAGTGACATCAATCGCGAGATCCAGCTGGACGAGCTGAAAAAAATGCAGCAGGAGATGACCGACCAGGTGACCAACCTCCAGGCTTCCGTGACTCACGAAATGCGCGAGGTGGAATCGTCGGTGAATACGGTAATCGAACCGCTGGCGGCCGATGCCGCCGTGTCGCCAGCGCCGACTTCTGATACGACTCTCGCAGTCGAGGTGCAGGCAGCATCGACGCTGGCGCCGGCCCCGGTCGTCGCAGAAACGCTCAAGTCCTGATGTCTGACCAGCAAGAGACTTTTCTCTCCCATCTGGTCGAACTGCGCGACCGCCTGATTCGAATCCTGATTGCCGTCGGTGTTGTATTCGTACCGCTGGCCTTTTACGCCCGTGAGCTGTATTCGCTGCTAGCCGACCCTCTGCTGAAGAAGCTGCCCGCAGGTGGTCAGATGATCGCCACCGATGTGGTTGGTGTCTTCCTGGTGCCGATGAAGGTCTCCCTGATGACGGCCTTCCTGGTCGTCTTGCCTTACGTGCTGTATCAGGTCTGGGCCTTTGTCGCGCCGGGTTTGTATGCCCATGAGAAAAAGCTGGCGATGCCTCTGGTCGCCGCCTCGGTGATCCTGTTTTTCATCGGCATGTCCTTTGCCTACTTTGCCTTTTTCCCGATGGTGTTCGGCTTCATGGCGCAGTTCGCCCCGGAGGGTGTGGCCTGGATGACCGACATCGAGAAGTACTTTTCCTTCGTGCTGACGATGTTTCTCGCTTTCGGCGTCACTTTCGAAGTACCGATCGTCGTCATCGTGCTGGTCAAGATCGGCCTGGTCGACGTGATCAAGCTGCGCGAATGGCGTCCCTATGTGATTGTCGGCGCCTTCGTCGTCGGCGCGGTATTCACCCCGCCCGACGTGATTTCGCAGTTCATGATGGCTGTGCCCTTGTGGCTGCTCTATGAACTGGGAATTGT
>JANMTA010000288.1:0-5535 GCA_031389965.1 Betaproteobacteria bacterium | reverse complement strand
GCCAGATCGCCGAACGTTTCGGCCAGGTTGCCGCCGACCTGGTCGATGGCGTCTCCAAGCTGGACCGGATCGAACATCAAAGCTTTGAGGAAGCGCAGGCGGAAAATTTCCGCAAAATGCTGCTGGCCATGGCGCGCGATGTGCGCGTGATCCTGATCAAGCTGGCCGACCGCCTGCACAACATGCGGACGCTGGACGCGATGCGGATTGAAAAGCGGCGCCGCATCGCGCGCGAAACGCTCGACATCTATGCGCCGATCGCCAACCGGCTGGGTCTCAACGCGCTCTTCCGCGAGTTGCAGGAACTGGCCTTCCGCCATGCCCATCCGCTGCGCTACCGGGTGTTGTCCAAAGCCGTCAGAGGCGCGCGCGGCAACCGCCGCGAGGTGGTGAGCAAGATCCTCGAAACCATTCGCAAGGCCTTGCCGGGCGCCGGCATCGATGCCGACGTCAAGGGCCGCGAAAAGCATCTCTACGGCATCTATCGCAAGATGCGCGACAAGCACCTGTCCTTTTCCCAGGTACTGGACATTTACGGCTTCCGCATCGTGGTCAAGGATCGCGCCACCTGCTACCTGGCGCTGGGCGCGCTGCATGCGCTGTACCAGCCGGTGCCGGGCAAGTTCAAGGACTACATCGCGATCCCCAAGGCCAATGGCTACCAGTCGCTGCACACCACGCTGATCGGCCCCTTCGGCACGCCGGTGGAAATCCAGATCCGCGACGCCGACATGCACCATGTCGCCGAATCCGGCGTCGCTTCGCACTGGCTGTACAAAGACGAAAGTTCGATCGACCAGTTGCAGAAGAAAACCTCCAAGTGGCTGCAGTCGCTGGTCGAACTGCAATCCACCAGCGGCGATTCCTCGGAATTTCTCGAACACGTCAAGGTCGATCTGTTTCCCAGCGAGGTCTACGTGTTCAGCCCCAAGGGCAAGATCTTCGCCCTGCCGCGCGGTTCGACGCCGGTGGACCTGGCCTACGCCGTGCATACCGACGTCGGCGATCGCTGCGTCGCCTGCCGCATCAATTTCGAAACCATGCCGCTGCGCACCGAACTGCGCAACGGCGACCGGGTCGAGATCGTCACCGCGCCCAACGCCGCACCCAACCCGGCCTGGCTGGGCTACGTCAAGAGCGCACGGGCGCGCTCCAAGATCCGCCACTTCCTCAACACCAAGCAGGCCGAGGAATCCGCCGCGCTCGGCGAGCGGCTGTTGACGCATGCCCTGCGCGATCTCGGCCTGGCGCTGGCCAAACTGCCCGCCCAGGCCTGGGACCGCTTCAAGCGCGCCTCGGGCGCCCGCTCGCAGAAGGCCGTGCTGGCAGACATCGGCCTCGGCAAGCGCCTGCCGGCCATCGTTGCGCGGCGACTGGCGGAAGGCGTCGAGGCGGATCCGGCCGCCGCCAAGAGCGAAGGTCGCGGCCAGCAGGCGATCCTTATCCACGGCCCGGAAGGCGTCGCGGTCAAACTCGGAAACTGCTGCCGGCCGATTCCGGGCGACCCCATCGTCGGCCTCATACGCAAGGGCCAGGGGCTGGTGGTGCACACCCACGACTGCACGGCCATCGCCAAGCTGCGCAGCGAGCGCGGCAACTGGATCGACGTCGACTGGGAAACCGACATCACCGGCATGTTCGAAGCCAGCATCCGCGTCGTGGCGAAGAACGTGCGCGGCGTGCTGGCCCGCCTCGCCGCCGGAATCGCCGAAGCGGAATCCAACATTGTCAATATCAGCATGGACGACGACAGCGGCGAAGCCACCACCCTGTTCTTCACCTTGCAGGTGACCGACCGCATTCATCTCGCCCGCATCCTGCGCGCCCTGCGGCGCATCCCGGAAGTGGTGCGCATCGCCCGTTACGTCGACAAGAAACACTAGCCCCGAATTTCAACACACAGCAAAAGGACACACCATGGCCCTCTATGAATCCGAGCACACCAAATTCATGCGCGAATGGATGGAAAAGCATCCCGAGGAAAAACTGGAACAGCAGAAAGGACGCGCCCTGTGGTGGGACAAGCCGCCACAACCGCTCGACGTCATGAAAGAAACGGCGGCGGCGACGGTGCCGAGCAAGCCTTACTACTACGACGCCAACTAGGCGCGTCCCGAAAGTCGGTGCCAGCGGGACGGCGGCTTCGATTCAACCCGCTGGATGCACCCGGAAAAACGGCCACCCGAAGGTAGCCGTTTGAGATGTTGGGTGCAATCAGGAATTGTTCGCACCAGACGGACGACTAAAAGTCATATTTGTAGCGAATGGCGACGAAACTGGCAGATTGCTTGTTGTCGACGTTGCCTGTAGTGCCGTCTGTGGCATAGGCCAACGGGACCAACGCTGTGTGTGCATTATTCCACATCTTCCATGTCCAGTCGTTCGTGTCCCATTTATCATAAACAAAATCAAGCAATACGCTGCTCTTCTTGTCCAGTTGATATGCCGCATTCAGGGCAAGCCGGATCGTCTTGTTGGTGATATCCGGCAAATTTTCGTCGAAGTTGGTCATATCCTTGATATTGGACTGGTTATATTTACCCACTGATCGATTCCACTCCAGGTTGGCACCCAGCGTCAGGTCCGCCATGGCCTTGCCTTTGATGCCGATGCCAAGGGACTCGCCGGTGTCTTCCAGATTGATTTTCCGGTTCGGGTATAGGCCAAAGCTGGCGGTTCCGCCGGCTCTCGACTGATAGGCGTATTGTTTTGCCTCGCTCTTATCGTAGGAATACCAGGCATTCAGTTGCCAGTTGTCATTCAGCTTGAAATCGGCATCCAGCGAAAACAGTTTGGCGCTGCCATCCGTGATCCCTGTCCCACCCAGGGTATTGCCATTCGGAGCGGTGTAATTTCCATTCAAGCCATTGTCGTCGTAATCGTCCCTCGCCTCGGAATATTGCGCCTGCAGGGAAAGGCTTTCCATTGGCGACCAGTCGAGCTTGACCCCGACCTTGTTGCGGTCGCGGTCGGCCATGTGCAAGGGATTGACCAGGTTCATTTGATCATCCCAATAGAACCTGCTGCCATCACGCTTGCTGTGGGCATAAGTCAGCGATGCGTTCAGCTCATCCATCAGGGTCTTCGTTGCCTGGGCCTTGAGCGTGAGTTCATCCGTCTTGTGGCGATAAGGCACTTCGCGTTCATTTGTGCCAATGGTGGCCACGGTCCAGTCCGCCCCGGCATTGGTCGGGTTTGCCGGCTTGACGTTTTCGTGCTTGAAGGGAATCGAGCGCTCCCTGATGTCGTAGTAGGCCCCGCCCAGCAACTTGAATCCCGGCTGGACACGATATGTGGCTTCCAGTTTCAAGTTCGTATTCGTGAAGTCATGCGGCGTGGTCTCGTCAGGAAGCGCCTGGCTGTTGTACGGCACATGCTTGGTTTTGTCGTTGCGGTCCTGATAGAAGACATTGGCGAGCAGGGTCAGGTCCTTCATCGGCCTGCTGGTGATGCCGAACTGCGCCTCGTTGGTAACCACTTTCGCCTTTGTTCCGTGGTAGCCAGCCCATAGTGATGCGGCCGGAATGGCTTTCAGCAGGCTGTAGTCGTCCTGGGTGGCGGTGGTTTGCGCCACCCGCATCGTCAACCTGGTGGTGGGGGATAGCGTGTAGCTGCCGTTCAAGTAAAGCTGATAGGCCTGGTTGTCCGGCGGCAGGGAAACATAAACCGTCGATGGGACGGCCGTCCTTACCGTAAGGAGGTTGTTGGAATTGTCATACCAGCTTCCGTAGTAACCGCCCTGAACTTGCAGATCCTTGCCCAGGTAACTCATGACGACATCAAGCTGGCGGGTGGTGCTGTTGATGGGCTCCAGCAGAAAAACTGCCTGAGCCCCGCTGTAACTGCCGAAATTGCGCTTGCCGTTCTTTTCTTCCTGGCGGTACTTGACGCTCAGGTCAAAGGAACCATCCAGTACGCCTTCGATGATCTTGTTCAGGCCGAAGGTATAGCGGTCCCGATGCATTCCCAGGTTCAGATTCTGCGGCGAGGTGCCGGGCGCGACGACGTTTACTTTCTGGGTTTCACCGGCGTAGCCCAGGCCGGTATTGAAAATTACCGGGTTTTCACGGGGAATCCGGCTGTATTCGAACGAGGCGCCGTAATTGCCCTGAACGCTGTGACTGAAGTCAAGCTCCCGGCTGTCCAGGCCCAGATTCTTGATCCTGAGCTGATTCCATGTGCCGGTGGCGTCGTCACGCTTGTTGACGTCGGCGTCGAGCATGAGCTTGACGTCATTGTCGTTCCGGCCATCAAAGATACCGAGCTCGCGGCGGTCGTTATTCTGGAAACCGGCGCCTACCGAAACCGAACTTTCCGGCGCGATCCATTCCGACAGGTCGGCATCAGCAAAAGCCGGACTGCCGTACACCACCATCAGCGCGGCAGTCAGAGTCGAGATTTTAAAAGCTGTATTTTTCTGCGATTTCATGATTGCATCCCCTAGGCAAGATCAGCGGGTCAGCCGATCGCCGGCAGTCGAATTGTTGAGCGGGCTGTTGCTGCCATGGATATTGGTGTGGCAATTCACGCAACCGCGACCCACCGTTCCCATTTGTCCTCGCCCACCAAAGGTAAGTCCGGTGGCCAGCTTAATTGGCAAACCGCCTGATCCATCTGTGCTGACATGCCGAGTAGCCTCATGACATTCCTGACACAGGAAGGGCGCACGGCTCTTCAACAAGTTGGGTGCCGTCGTGCCGTGCGGGTTGTGGCAGATGCCGCAATCCTCGGATACCGGCTGATGGTTGTTGATGAACGGACCGCGCTTTTCCATGTGGCAGGTGTAGCAGGTCTCGTTGACCGTCACCCGGGCAAGCTGTTTCGGGGCCGGCGATCCGTGCGGGCTGTGGCAGTCGGAGCAGCTCATTTTGCCTTCGCGCACCGGATGGCGGCTTGGCTTGCTCATCTCCGCACGTTGCTGCTTGTGGCAGGTGTAGCAGACTTCAGCCTGGGTCTGCTTGTCGCGTACCTTGTCGCCGCCTTTATGGACCTGGTGGCAGTCTGCGCAGGTCACATCGTTCGCCGAATGGGCGCTGGTAGCCCAGAAAGTATGGCTGCCGCCCTTGTGGCATGTAGTGCAGGCACCGTTGCGCTCGTCGGCAGAATTCTGTGTGTTCTTTTTGAAACTGCGATCAACCTTAGGCGGCTTGTCGCTGCCCTTGTGATTGGTGTGCTTTTCGCTATCGCCGTGGCAACTGGTGCATTCCGGGGTGCGCTTGTCGGCGCGAGTGCCGTGCTTGGTCTTGCCGATGGCCAGAAGTTCCGGACTGTCCGCCTCGTCGTGACAGGTCGTGCATTTCGCGTCGTTTTTGAGGACGATATCCTTGGCGGCCTCTTTTTTGGCCATCGCCGGCTTGGGCGCTTCGGCTGCAGCCTGCACCGAGGCCGCAGCGGCCAATGTGCCCATGACAAGCATCACGGACAGAATTTGTTTCACGAATCGCATCTGAGTCCCCTTTGACCGAATTCATTCGGAGCCTGCGTCACCGAAGCACCTGCGCTTCGTCGCCTCGCGGTTTTCCGCGAGAAGGCCCC
>JANMTA010000214.1:0-3731 GCA_031389965.1 Betaproteobacteria bacterium | reverse complement strand
GCCTGGCAGCGTTCCGGTGCGACGGGCAGCATCCGGGTGGCGACGGATGCGGATCCGAGGAAGAGTGCGATTTGCATTGGCGAGACGCGATTGGTCGCGATAGACCTGGCGATTCTCCCGTCAGACCGTGCGGGTCGCGTCCGTCGATGGAAGGCGGCTTACCCTGCATCGCCGCTCATTCTCGGAGGAGACGAGTTCAGCCCGGAGCGCGAACTTGCCGCGCTTGGCATCGGCATGTCGGCCTGTTGCGACCAGCGCTTGGCGGAAGAAGGCCTTTCCCGCGTCATTAACGTGGTTCTCGGTGGCGGGGTCTGGATTTCCGGCGCCGCCTTGCCGCAGCTAATGGAGCGGCTGGCGCAAGCCGGCTTGGAAGGACGTGCGGTGCACGCCGGGCTGGCGAGGACTGCAGGCGCTTCACCGCAACCGCTGAGCCTGCTGACCGAGCGGCAGCGTGAGGTCGCGGTGCTGCTTGCGCAGGGTGAAAGCAACAAGATCATAGGCCGCAGGCTGAACATTGCGAATCGCACCGTGAAGGCGCATCTGAGCGCAATCTTTGAAAAACTCAAGGTGAGTGACCGGGTGCAGCTTGCCGTGCTGCTCAACCGGCGCGAGCCGGAGACTACCGGCCCGCCTGGCGAATCTTAGGTGGTCAGCGAATCACGCGTTCGCTGAGAATCAGCCAGCGCCCATCGCGGCGGACCATATCCAGCTCCTTGGTGTCGGTGGAATTAATGCTATTCGACACATAGGTCTGGCGGAACCGGACCGTGGCGGTTTCTCCGTTCAGCGTCGTCTGCAGATCGGCATAAGCGACCTTGATCGAAGCCGGTTTCTCGATGCGCGATCTACGCTCCTGCTCCCAGTCTTTCCGCAACTTGCCTTGTGGCGGTTGAAAGTCCGTGGCATAGGCCAATAAATAGCGAGAGACATCCTTGCGCGACCAGGCATCCAGCCATTTGTCGATTGCGGTCGGGATTCCACTCTCGGGTGCTTCAGCCTTTATTTTCGGTGTCGGCGGAGGTGCAGGATTCACGTCATTCCCCGGGGCGGCCGCCGGTTGCAGCTTCATCTCCGCGGCGGGCGTGGCCGGGGGCGCTGCCGGGGCCGGCTGAGGCGCGTCGCCCCCGAACTTGCGGCCGGTTTCGCGAGCGAAAGCAGTTGGCTGGGCGGATACTTCGGAAGAGGGTTCATCGCCGGCGATCGATTCCTTGCGCGGATCAATGTCAAACGCGACAAGCAGGTAACCCGTATCAGCGAGCAGTCGATAGCGGGCGAAAAGTTCGACAAATTGTCCGTTCAGATAGTTGGCCTGGGCAGTGAAGAATTCGTTTTCGCTGTCCAGCATATCCAGCAGCGAGCGCTGCCCCAGGATGAATTGTTTGGCGTAGGCATCGCGGGTTAGGCGACTCGATTCGCTGTGCTGACGCAGGTTGGGAATTCGGTCGCGGGCCGAGCGATAGGCGTTCCAGGAAAGTTGCACGGTCTGTTCGAGCTGGCGCTCGGCGCGACTGAGAACCTCGCGCGATTCGTTTTCCAGATGGCGGGCCTCGCTGATCCGGGCGCGGTCCGCGCCGCCGGCGAACAGGTTGTAACGCAGGCGCAGCATCGCGTAGTTGGTCTCGTCCTTGGGATCGTCAACCGAAGTTTTGTACTGGGTGCGCGTGGTTCCCACCTCCAGTTCGATGCGCGGCGCCAATGCGGCGCGCGTGACCGAGAGTTGGGCGCCGGCAGCATTGACGTCGGCGCGCGCCGAATGCAGGAGGCGATTCGCATCCAGCGCGATCCGGACTGCTTCGTCGACATTGGCAGGAAGCCATTTGAGGTCGGGCGGCTTGGGTCGTTCGAGCCGACCCGGGAGTTCGCCGACCACGAGCTTGTAGTTGATCTGCGCAACCTCGCGGTTCGCTTCTGCCGTTGTCAGGTTGGCCTTGGCCAGGGCGAGCCTTGCGCGAATCTGGTCGAGATCCGCCGGCCGCGAAAACCCGCCGGTCACCCGCTGCTGGATCTGGTCCAGCGTGCGCTCGTGGTAAAGCAGATTTTCCTGAGTAAGCGCCAGAATTTCCTGTTGTCTAAGTATCTCCAGATAGCTTTCAATTGCACGAAGGGCAATCTGTTCGGAGGTCGCGGCAACGCGGTCGGCAGAGGACTGCACCTTGAAATCGCTGCGCTGAACTTCCGAGGATGTCGCCATCCCATCGAAAAGCATCTGGTTCAGGTTAAGCGATAGATCGCGACGATCCCCTCGGGTTTTGCCTCCGTAGGCGGCCTCAGTCGCGGGGTTGAGCCTTTCCTCCTTGCCGATACCCGTTCGCAGATCAATTACCGGAAACCACCCGGCCTTTGCCCGAGCCCTTGCTTCGTCAGCGGCGAGACGGCGCTGAACTTCGATCAATACATCGGGGTTGGTCGAGAGGGTCTTGCGGATCACATCGGGAAGCGTCTGGGCAAAACCCGGTGCGGATGGCCCGAAAGCAATTCCGGCAATCAGCATCAACCGGCAGGCGCCGGCGGGGAATTGCCGACGCAACGGCTTGCATCCCTGCATCCGATCCGCCGGTCGCGTTGGATTATCTGCGATCGGAACAGGACGGGTCATTCGGGTTTGGCTTTCGCGTGCCGAAATTGGGCTCGATGTCGAGGCGCCGCATGGCGGCAATGGCATCGGCGGAGAACTCGGAAAGGGTAGCGGCACGGGCCTTGGTCTGGGCATCCGGCACGATACCGAGCGGCTGTTTCGCTCCATCGAAGAGGGTTTCGCCTGAGGCATTTGCGACACCAATGGTTCCTTCCCCGACGGAAATGAAAAGGCGGTCGTCGATGAAGAGCTGGAAGTCGGTGCCGCGAATGCCGATGGTTGCAACCGGTGTAGTGACCTGGACCGACTGCGGGGCTGCCTTGCCAATCAGGCCCGTGACTGTGCGTATGCCGCCGCGAAACAGAGAAGTGATGACGCCACCTTCTTCCGGTTTGTGTGGATTGAACCGGTATTCATCGATCACGAGGCTGGAATTACTGGTCAGCGCCAGCATTTGTCCGTCGTCGAAGCGGATTGTTACCCCGCTATTGGGGCCGGTCTTGAGCGCCGCACCTTTTTCTACGCGCTGACCCTCAGCCAGGCGGGCGCTGATTCCTCCTTTTGGGGTGAGCTGAACATCTCCGGAAACCGAAAGCGTTGTGGCGCTCGCCTGTGCGCCGAGGGACGCAAGAGTGAGGAGAATTGACGCCAAAAAGGAAAAGGCTTGTCGCTTCATGGTGATCGAGCCTCCGGATCAAGGTTAAGGCGAACGGAGCTTATCGCATTGCGAGGTGGATGTGAATCGCAAATGGGATATTTTGTCTCTGCCTTGAACGCGTGTTTTAGCAAAAGGACACCAGTGGAACAAGTAGTTGCAAGGGCTTCCAGGAAAAATCCCTACAAGAAGCGAGCCGGTACTAAGCCACTTTTAGTTTAGGCAGCAAATAAACCCACACGGGGCTGCCGCCGATAAATTTCTCACACCCCTCTTGAAGAATAGGCCATTCGGCCTTATTATTAGCACTCGTTGGCGATGAGTGCTAATAACTTGGCCCTGCCCCCGACTTAGACCTGTGGCCCCGGCCGCATCGGCTTTTTCTGTAACAAACCCAGTTTAGAGGAGATCAACCCCATGAAAATTCGTCCTTTGCATGATCGCGTTATCGTCAAGCGTCTCGAAGAAGAAAAGAAAACCGCTTCCGGAATCGTCATTCCC
>JANMTA010000267.1:0-4594 GCA_031389965.1 Betaproteobacteria bacterium | reverse complement strand
TCAGACTCAAGATCAGTGCCTCGTCGCGCGAGCGCGTACTCAGATGGAGTCGCGACAGCGATGGCAGTATGAAATCCGGGCGCTGATTTCCGCTTGGCTTTTGTTCATCGAAGGGCAAGTCGGTCATATATTCCGAAGCTCGAAGTCGCCGTAGTAAATTCCATCGTGGTAAATAAGCTGCCCATAAACGTATAGCGGCGGCACAACCGTTTCATTGGGGCTCATGGGGCTGAGTTCTTCTCCTCCGACAAATGTCATCCCAATCTCGGAGGAGTAAATGCAATGGAAGCTTTCAAGAGGTCCAATCCATGGACCATCCGATCCCCAATCCTCCATTTCACAGTCGGGTGATGCTCTGCCATGCAGCAACTTGAGATACAGCCCCGGCAACGGTGGTGGTATGTAGTGCGTGTGCCTCTGTAGCAGATCGTGTTCTTTTGCGGCGTTGAGGACAATTTCGGAGGGAACCGCTTCCAAAGATTTTGAAACGAGTTCCGTCAGCGCCGACGATAATTGATCCCCATTGCTCAATAACGCCAGCACCTTCTTCTCTGCCATGTGGGCGAGCGCATCGTGATACTCGCGTTGAGTGCCCGATTCCATCGTTTCAACTATGCAAACGACTGTTGGAAGATTTCAGTCCGGTGCCGCGTAATAAATGCAGCGTTTGGAACGAATCGCTCGGGAATTTCAATTGCCTTTCCTTGAAGCGAGAGTATTGCAGTACGAATTAGGGTGTCGGTTCTCGACTGGAGCGCATCCGAAATGAGAATCTTAAAATCATCGGTCAGTGCGATCAGCCCGGCGTCAAAAGCACGGTCATGAAGAGCAGAAAGGCAAAGGCCATTGCTAGGATTCAGGCGGTTTGTCTTGTCCTTGCTCCACGGCACGATGTGGCTGGCGATCAACAAGCGAGGCTCCGACACCCCTGACATGCAGCAGCGTCCGCGATAACTACTCAGTACCGCGCGCCGGAAAAAGTGTTGCTTGATTCGCTGCTCGGTCACTACGCGACGCGTCTCGCCAGTGAAGTCTTCTAAGCTGGCTACTTCACCCATATCAAGCACGGGTGTCGTCGGTGCACCTGTTGACTCCGCCAACGCTGCCCGCAAACGATTGCACTCGATGGCAAGCCCTTCCCAGTCGGCATGAAATTCTGCCCATATCTCTCGGTCCAGAGACGAGGCGTTGCCTAAGCCAGAACGGCCAGTGGAGGTTATCGCAGGATCGAGGCTGGCGAAATTGACTAGCTTCATTGCGACGGCGGATGGCGTGCGACCGATGAGCCGCGCCAGCTCGACAATTTCCGGATTGCGGCTGTGAAGCTTGCCGAAAGGCAACTGACAATAGAGATGAAAAGCAAGTTTGAGTTGTTCGTGAGTCCAGCGGCCGTTGCTCATGATGTCGTTCGGCATCAACACGTCTTGCGACGGTGGCGCCTTCTCCTTGACGTTCAAATATGACGCCATGAGTTTAGCCGCTGCTTCGATCATCGGCACTACCGATGCGTCGGCGAACTGCTTGTACGCCCGCGTATCCGACACCGGAATTCGGAATGTGTCGGGAAAGCCCATCAGCCGCGCACATTCGCGAGGCGTAAGACGGCGCGGGTTCTTGCGTTTTCCCTGATCGATCAGGATTTCCGAACCGTCCTTGTAGTAGCGGGCGGAGAGAGTGCGGGCAATGTTGTCCGGCCCGACCAGCCCGAAGCCGAAACCGTTGCCGGCGGCGCGGTGTTTCGCGGCGTAGTTTTGCAGATAGAGCCACAGTTTGTCGGTGAGCGTGTATTTCGCCAGCACACGCTTTTTCGCGTGGTCGAAATACTTGCCTTCGTCCCAAGCCAGTTGTGGTTCTGTGCCGTCGGTACGGTGCAGGATATCGCGCAGCGTCTTCCCGCCTTTGGCCGGTAGTTGTATAGCGTTCCAGTCGAAAGCCGCCGCTGATTCCGGTTCGCGAAAGCCGGCGATGAGAATGCGCTCGCGGTGTTGCGGCACGAAGTGGGCGCCGTCGATGACGCGACTATGGATGTGGTAGCCGAGATCATCCGTCAAGGCGCGTTTGATGACGTCGAAGGTGCGGCCCTTATCGTGCGAAGTCAGGTTCTTGACGTTTTCCAGCAAGAAGGCGCGTGGCTGCTTTTTCTCGATGATCCGGCAGATGTCGAAAAACAGCGTGCCTTGCGTTTCGTCCTTGAAGCCGTGGGCTCGACCGAGCGCGTTCTTTTTTGATACGCCGGCGATCGAAAACGGCTGACACGGAAAGCCGGCCAGCAGCACGTCATGATCCGGCACATCCTCGGCGCGCACTTGCGTGATGTCGCCGTGGATGGGGTGGCCGTCGCGGTTATTTTCGGCGTAGGTTTTTTGCGCGTAGGCGTCCCATTCGCTGGTGAAAACGCAGTGTCCGCCGATGGCTTCGAAGGCCGTTCTTATTCCGCCGATACCGGCGAAAAGATCGATGAAACGGAAAGTGGGTTCGCCTTGCGGAGGAATTTCGAGCGGCAGCAACTGCTGTAATGCAGGAATCAGATACACGGGCGGCTCGACTTCGCCAAGTTCCCAGCGCCGCAAGTGCCGCACGCTGACACCAAGTTGCATGGCGATGTCGGCTTGTGTTCTGGACTTGCGGGCGGCAAGCAGGTAATCGAGTGCGCTGTTTGCCTGGTCGGTGACAAGTACCAATGCCATGGGTTTCTCCTCTGGGAACTTTTGCGGACATTACGTCCTTTTTATGTCCCACGCAAGAGCGTTGTGGAAAACCAGTGACGACGAGGCGCTTCGGATAACATTCCCGCCGATGCGCCTGCCCCAAATCCACAACCCCTTTGCCACACTCACCCGATGGAAACGTTGGCTGCTTGAAGCGGGCCTGATCCTCGCCGTCATTCTCGGCGCGCAGTACTGGCAGACGCGCGGCCTGCCCGAGGGCGTGGCGCCACCGCTGGTCGGCGTGCTCACCGACGGCAGCCAATTAAGAGTCGGCGCTGGCGACACGGCGACTTTGGTGGCTTTCTGGGCGACATGGTGCCCGGTGTGCTCGGCGGAGGAGGGCAACATCGTTGCCGTGGCGCAGGATAATCGCGTGATTTCAGTGGCGATGCAGTCGGGCGATGCGGCGACGGTGACGAAGCATCTCAAGGAGCGCGGCATCGCCCTGCCGGCGTTGGTCGATGCCGACGGCCGCCACGCGACGAGCTGGCATGTGCGCGGAGTGCCGACGCACTTCGTCGTCGATGGCGCCGGCAACATCCGCTTCCGCGTGGTCGGCTACGCCACGACCTGGGGCCTGAAGGCGCGGCTGTGGTGGGCGGAGACTTTCCCGGCGTGAGCGATCAGAAAAACTTTCCGCCGGCCAGCCTGGCGTGGAGCGTCTGGGGCCTCGGTGCGCTGCTCTATCTGATCGGCTTCTACCTGCGCGTCGCGCCGGCGGTGATCACCGATCAGTTGATGACCGAATTCGCCATCACCGGCGCGGCGCTGGGCAATCTCTCGGCCTTCTATTTCTATTCCTACGTGGCGATGCAGATCCCGACCGGCATGATCGCCGACCGCTGGGGTCCGCGGCGGCTCCTCACTGCCGGGGCCGGCGTGGCGGCGCTGGGTACGGCGCTGTTCGCCTTTGCGCCGACCATCTTCTGGGCCAACATGGGGCGGCTCTTGATCGGCGCGTCGGTGGCGGTGGCTTTCGTCTCGATGCTGAAGCTGGCCAGTCACTGGTTCGCGCCCAGGCAGTACGCGCTGGCCTCGGGCATGGCGCTCCTGATGGGCGTGCTCGGCGGCGTGGTGGCCGGCGTGCCGCTGCGCTTTCTGGTCGAGTCCTTCGGCTGGCGTTCCGTGATGGGCGTCTCTGCCGCGCTGACGGCGATCCTGTGCCTTGCCATCTGGCTGCGCGTGCGCGACGATCCGGTCGAGCGCGGCTACGCCAGCCACTTTCAGGGCGCGCACGGCGCGCATGCGGGAAGCTCGGTGCTGCGCGGCCTGATCGAAGTGCTGTCCTATCGCAACGTCTGGATCCTGACCGCGGTGCCGATCGGTTTCAGTGGCGCGGTGCTGACCTTCGCCGGACTCTGGGGCGTGCCCTTCCTGCGGCAGGTGCATGGACTGGACCCCAAGGCCGCCGCCGCGATTACCTCGATCCTGCTGGTGGCCTGGGCGCTGGGCGGGCCGCTGCTCGGCAGTTGGTCCGAGCGCATGCAGATGAGAAAGCCGCTCTACCTGATTGCGTCGGCCGTCGCCCTGGCGGGCTGGTCGGCGATCATCTTCCTGCCGCTGCCGCTGTGGGCGCTGGTCGTGCTGCTGGTGCCGACCGGTTTCGCCTCGGGCAACATCATCATCGGCTTTGCCTGGGCCAAGGAATCCGTGCCGCTGCGCCTGGTCGGCACCGCCTCCGGTTTTTGCAACATGGGCCCGCTGGTCGGCGGCATGCTGCTGCAGCCGGCGGTGGGCTGGATGCTGGACCGACGCTGGGACGGCACGCTTGCCGCCGGCGTGCGGCTCTACGATGCGACGGCGTATCGCGCCGGCTTTACCTTGATGGTCGGCGCCATGGTGATTGCCGGCATCATTCTGATTTTTGCCCGCGAGAGTCATTGCCG
>JANMTA010000216.1:0-3988 GCA_031389965.1 Betaproteobacteria bacterium | reverse complement strand
ATTGCGTTTTGGTTTGCAGTTGCCTATCACTCCTTTGTTGTCCTTGTTCTCGCTTATCTCACCTACACATGCTTGCGCGCAGCCGGATGGGTTCGACAAAGGAAAGGGATTGAAAGTGTCGCTAATCAAATCGGAGCTATGCTAAACCCGCAACGGCCATTGTCACCCGTGGTGGCTATAGCGCTTTTGGCTGCATTCTTTTTCACCCTGTACTACATCGCTCAGAAATGGCATTAGCAGAGTGCTCAAAGTCTATCCCTGCGGTTGATGCGCAGCATCGCCGTTGGGACGCTCCGCCGCGATGCTGCTCGCGACCCTCACCTTCACTACAAGGGCTTCCCTAAACTTCGCGAGCGGTTTGCGATTTTCAGTTAATCATTCCCAAGCCCCAACCTACTCCGGAGTCCGTTTACCCGCTATTACCTACTTAATCGTGGGGAAAACACGATTCCCAGTGGCGTATGCGCTGGCCAAACCCCGTGGGCTGCCCAATGGAAACAGGGATGGGAAACGTGCAGGGGATCATTGGACTGTTTTGATGATTTACGCACAGACAGATTGAGCAGTTCCCACTCCACACCTGCCGCGCTCCGCTTCGCTCGCTTGCCTCCTGACTCGTTCGGCTGCGCCGATCCGAATCCAGGCCGCGCTTCATCAAACCCGATATATAACCCAAAAAGACCAACAGCAAAAACCCGCCAACCAAGCACCGACCTATTGGCCGAGGCTACAATTGGCGGGTCACCAAAGGCCGTCGGGCAACCATCCATCCATTTGGAATAGGTGGTAATTTGTCAGCCAATAAGTCGGGAAACACTATTTTGGCGCAGCCAAAAACAAAAGCCCTGCGGGCGAATTGTATGGGCTATCCCCCCGGCCCCCTTTCCAGGAAAGGGGGTGACTGATCCGGCTGACTGCGTCAGCTATTGGATACAACGGACCCATCGCTACCCAACCAGTTGCCCACCACCTTCTCCGTCTCGTCCATGCCAGTCTTCTTCAGGCTGGAAAACATCTGCACCGTAATCTGCTCGCCAAACTTGGCCAAGGCCTCGCGGGTTTCGCGCAGTGTCTTGGTCTGTTCCTGCTTTGTCAGTTTGTCCGACTTGGTCAGCAGGCAGTGGATCGGTCGCCCCGTGGAACCGAACCAGCCGATCATTTTCCAGTCGAGTTCGGTCAGCGGCCGGCGCGAATCCATGATCAGCACCAGGCCGACCAGGTTGGAACGACAGGTCAGGTAGTGCTCCAGCAGGCCCTGCCATTGCAGGCGGACCGCCAAGGGCACCTGGGCATAGCCATAACCGGGCAAATCGACCAGCGCCGCGCCGTTTTTCATGCGGAACAGGTTGATCAGCTGGGTTCGACCGGGTGTCTTGGAAACAAATGCGAGTCGGGTGTGCCCCACCAAGGTATTGATCGCACTTGACTTTCCTGAGTTCGAGCGACCGGCGAAGGCGATTTCCGCACCGTATGGCGCGGGCAGCCCACTCGGCTGGGCTACCGAAATTTCAAACGTGGCGTGTCGGAACAGGGGCATGGGGAGTGCATCAAAAGCGCGCGCCCTGACAGGCGGACGTGGAGAAATCGGATGGGCTGGGATAGAATATCAGGTTTACAATTTCCGAATCGGGCAGTTTCCCAGGAGTTTTTGTTCATGAAGCCATCCCTGCTCAGTTGCCTCCTTACCCTCCTGTGCGCCATGACGGCATTTGGCGCTCAGGCCGCCGACGCCGCCAAGGCCTCCCCCAAAGGCGATGCCGCACGTGGCCAGGCCGTCGCTACCGCCGTCTGCGGCGCCTGCCATGGCCCGGATGGCAACAGCCCGGCTGCGGTCAATCCGAAACTGGCCGGACAGCACGCTGATTATCTGTTCAAGCAGATGAAGAATTTCAAGCCGGCCGACGGCAAGCAGCCCGAGCGCACCAACCCCATCATGAACGGCATGATCGCCGCCTTCGACGAAGGCCAGATGCGCGATCTCGCCGCCTATTTCGCGGCGCAAACGCAAAAAGGCGAAACGGCGAAGAGCCGCGAAACCATCGAACTCGGCCAGAAGCTGTATCGCGGTGGCGATCAGGCCAAAGGCCTGCCGGCCTGCGCGGGATGTCACGGCCCGGCCGGAGCCGGCATTCCGGCGCAATATCCGCGTATCGGTGGCCAGTATGCCGAATACATTGAGGCGCAGTTGAAGAGCTTCCGCGAAGGCACGCGCGCCAACGACCCGAACAAGATGATGCGCATGGTGGCGATCAAGATGACCGACCCCGAAATCAAGGCTGTATCCGACTACATCGCCGGGCTGCGCTAAACAGCGTCGTACGAAACGCGGCGACCGGTCCGGGGCGCCGCCCAAGAGCGGCTCCTGCGGGAGCCGCAATAGCTTCGGGCCTTCCCCGACGCCGCCGGTTTACTGCGCGGCCTGGCCGCAGAGCGCCGGAAACTCCTCTTTGACATAGGCGGCATACTGCCTGTCGTCACTGAGGACATGGCGTAAGAACCAGTCCTCGAAGAACTTCACCAGATTCGTCCCGGAGCCAGTTTTCTGCAACTGATCTTCCAGTTCGGCAATCTGCTCCATGATTCTGCCGTGAGCCCGGCAATGGTCCGCGCACTGCGGATAGCGCACGATCTCCAGCATCGCTTCCTCGACGGCGAGGTGGAACTTCATGTACTCCGCCAGTTGCGACAGGAGGAAGCGCAGGATATGCCAGGGGTCCCGCTTCGCCACCGAGTTCTCGAGGGCGAGCAAATGCTCGAAGATCTGCTTGTGTTGATTGTCGATCACCTCGATGCCGATCGCCAGACTGCTGTTCCACTTCATGCCACTTCCCTCTTAGCCCTTGTCGTGCCGCCATTTACCCGAGTGATTTTATCGGAAATCAGTGCCGATCATGCGCCGATCTGGCTTACGCGACCGCCAGTCACGCGCACTATCCCGGCCAGGTCGCGATGCTGCGCGATGTCGGTCCAGCCGGCACCGGCAAAGAGTTCCCGCACGGCGGCAGCCTGATCGTAGCCATGCTCCAGCCAGAGTTGCCCGCCCGGCACCAGGTGCTGCGGCGCGTCGGCGACGATGCGCCGGATGGCATCCAACCCGTCGTCGCCACTGACCAGCGCCGTAACCGGTTCGTGGCGCAGGTCGCCCGCCGCCAGGTGGGGATCGGCGGCGGCGATATAGGGCGGGTTGGCGACAATCAGGTCGAAGCGCTCGCCGGCCAGTGCGGAAAACCAGTCGCTTTGCAGCAGGCGCAGGCTCGCCTTCAATCGTTCCGCGTTCTTGCACGCCGTGCGCAAGGCGGCGTCATAGGCGTCCACTGCGCTTACCTGTGCCGACGGAATTTCCAGCGCCAGCGTGATGGCGATGCAGCCGCTGCCGGTGCCCAGATCGAGAATCCTTGCCGCGCTTGTTGCCGCGCCCGTTGCCGTACCACCAGCGCCGACTTCTTGGGCGAGAGCAATATCGACCAGCATCTCGGTTTCCGGACGGGGGATCAGCACCTCAGGCGACACGGCGAATTCACGCCCGTAAAACTCGCGGTGCCCGACAAGATAGGCCACCGGTTCGCCGCCATTGCGCCGCGCCACCAGCGAGGCAAAGCGAAGCAGGGCAGCTTCATCAAGCACTTCATCGTCGTGCGCAATCAGCCAGGCCGCCGGCCGGACCATGACATGTCCCAGCAGCAGGCGTGCTTCGCTTGCCGGCAGCTTTTCCCGCGCCGCGGCCAGTGCAGCGGCCACCGTGCTCACCAGCCCACCTCCCGGCCCCCGCCCCCAGGGCGGGGGTGACGGAAGTTCGGCTGCTGTCGCAGCCTCCGTAGCATTGACTGGCGCCGGCTTGGGGCGGCCCTACGCACGGCGCTCATTCTCCCAGCGCCGCCAGCAGTTCGGCCTGGTGCTCGGCCGTCAGCCCGCTCACCAGTTCATCCAGGTCGCCGTCCATGATGGCGTCGATCTTGTACAGCGTCAGGTTGATGCGGTGGTCGGTGAT
>JANMTA010000211.1:0-5144 GCA_031389965.1 Betaproteobacteria bacterium | reverse complement strand
GCGTACGCCTTCATTGACCATCTCCTGTACCGAGAGTTTGGCGTCCCACTGCACGTTCATGCCGACCTTGAGGAACACCAGCGCGATGCCGGTGTCCTGGCAGATCGGGCGGTGGCCCTCGGCCGACATGCGGCTGTTGGTGAGGATCTGGGCGATGGCGTCCTTCGCCGCCGGCGACTCTTCGCGCTCGTAGGCGGCGCCGAGCGCCGTGATGTAGTCGAGCGGGTGGTAGTAGCTGATGAACTGGAAGGCGTCGGCGATGGACTGGACGAAATCGTCCTGGCGAATGGTGGTCATGACGGCTCCGTGGCGGGTTTTCAGTGTTTTCCTGTGGACAGGGTTTGCATCATGATCTTGTCCGTGTAGGCGATGGCAATCGCCGAGAACAGGAAGGACATGTGGATGGCGATCTGGGCGATGATGACGCGGTCTTCGGTATGCCCGGCATTGATGAAGGTGCGCAGCAGATGGATCGAGGAAATGCTGATCAGGGCAACCGCCAGCTTGACCTTGAGCACGCCGGCATTGACGTGCGAGAGCCATTCCGGCTGGTCGGGGTGGCCTTCGAGGTCGAGGCGCGAAACGAAGGTTTCGTAGCCGCCGATGATGACCATGATCAGCAGGTTGGCGATCATCACCACGTCTATCAGGCCGAGGACGATCAGCATCACCTCGTTTTCGCTGAGGCTGCCGGTCTTGGACACCAGGATCGCCAGCTCGTGCATGAACTGATACACATAGACGCCCTGGGCGATGATCAGCCCAAGGTACAGCGGCGCCTGCAGCCAGCGGCTCCAGAAGATGAAGAACTCCATTGGCTTGATGATTTTGTTCATGGGGGAGGCAATCGTGGTGCGGGGCAGCAATATTACCCCAGGAGTTCAGCCGTTTGCGGGGCGCCAGCGTAAGTCGCATGTAAGGCTCTTTTACTTTAATGCGCAAGCTCTTAGAATGCGCGGTCCCGGTATGGTAACCAGACCGGTCGGCGACAGTGCTTGTTTCAATCAGCTGATAATCACGAACTATCCTTCTGGCGGAAGCAAAGCCGGCCGGTCGGAGCTCATTAGTCATCCGGATGTCATCCGGCTAAATGCGAGAGGAGAGGTGTCAATGTCCAGCATCGAATCAAATGTCACGGAAAGTCGTGTATTTCCCCCGTCGGACGCAGTGGTCAAGAAGGCCACGATTTCCGGGATGGCGGCCTACGAGGCGCTGTGCAAGGAGGCCGAGCAGGATTACGCCGGCTACTGGGCGCGCCTGGCTCGCGAGCATGTCAGCTGGAAGCAGCCTTTCACCAAGTCGCTCGACGATTCCAAGGCGCCTTTCTACGAGTGGTTTGCCGATGGCAAGCTGAACGTCTCCTACAACTGCCTCGACCGCAACATCGAGGCCGGGCTGGGCGACAAGGTCGCGATCATTTTCGAAGCCGACGGTGGCCAGGTCAGCAAGGTCACCTACAAGGAACTGCTGGCGCGCGTCGCCAGGTTCGCCAATGCGCTGAAAGCGCAAGGCATCAAGAAGGGCGATCGCGTCCTGATCTACATGCCGATGTCGGTCGAAGGCGTGGTGGCGATGCAGGCCTGCGCCCGCATCGGCGCCATCCACTCGGTGGTGTTCGGCGGCTTCTCCGCCAAGAGCGTGCAGGAACGCATCCAGGATGCCGGCGCCGTTGCCGTCATCACCTCCGACGAGCAGTGCCGCGGCGGCAAGAACATTCCGCTGAAGCCGGCGGTCGACGACGGCATCGCCATGGGCGGCTGCGAGTCGATCAAGTCGGTCATCGTCTTCAAGCGCACCGGCGGCGCCTGCAACATGGTGGCCGGCCGCGATTTGTGGTGGGACGACGCCTGCGCCGGCCAGTCCGATGTCTGCGAACCCGAGTGGGTCGATGCCGAGCATCCGCTGTTCCTGCTCTATACCTCGGGTTCCACCGGCAAGCCGAAGGGCGTGCAGCACAGCTCGGGCGGCTATCTGCTGCATGCCATCCTGACCATGAAGTGGACTTTCGACATCAAGCCCGACGATGTCTTCTGGTGCACCGCCGACATCGGCTGGGTTACCGGCCACACCTACATCACCTACGGCCCGCTGGCCTGCGGCGCCACCGAGATCGTCTTCGAAGGCGTGCCGACCTACCCGGATGCCGGGCGTTTCTGGAAGACCATCCAGGCACACAAGGTCACCGTGTTCTACACGGCACCGACCGCCATCCGCTCGCTGATCAAGTCCGGCGAAAACATGCCGGCGACGCATCCGAAGAATTACGACCTGACCAGCCTGCGCATCCTCGGCTCAGTCGGCGAGCCGATCAATCCGGAAGCCTGGATGTGGTACTACAACAATGTCGGCGGTGCGCGCTGTCCCATTGTGGATACCTTCTGGCAGACCGAGACGGGTGGCCACATGATCACCCCGCTGCCCGGCGTCACGCCGCTCGTGCCGGGTTCCTGCACGCTGCCCTTCCCGGGCATCGCAGCCGCGATCGTCGACGAGACCGGCAATGATGTCGAATGGGGCAAGGGCGGCTTCCTGGTGGTCAAGAAGCCCTGGCCGGCCATGATCCGCACCATCTACGGCGATCCCGAGCGCTACAAGAAGTCCTACTTCCCGGTGGATTTCGGCGGCAACCTGTATCTGGCGGGCGACGGCGCGATGCGCGACGCCAAGACCGGTTACTTCACCATCATGGGCCGCATCGACGACGTGCTGAACGTCTCCGGTCACCGCATGGGCACCATGGAAATCGAGTCGGCGCTGGTCTCCAACCCGCTGGTGGCGGAAGCCGCCGTGGTCGGGCGTCCCGATGACATGACCGGCGAGGCGATCTGTGCCTTCGTGGTGCTCAAGCAATCGCGTCCCAGCGCTGAGGATGCGAAGAAGATCGCCGCCGAACTGCGCAACTGGGTCGCCAAGGAAATCGGCCCGATCGCCAAGCCGAAAGACATCCGCTTCGGCGAGAACCTGCCCAAGACGCGTTCCGGCAAGATCATGCGCCGCCTGCTGCGCAGCCTGGCGAAGAACGAAGAGATCACCCAGGATGTGTCGACCCTGGAGAACCCGGGGATTCTGGATCAGTTGAAACAGAACGCGTAAGCTCTGGCATCTCATTGAAAAGCGCCCCTCGCAAGACGGGCGCTTTTTTTATCGCCGGCCCGCGTCCGGGTGGATACCGTCCCTCCGGGACATAAAGCGGAATTCCCGGCGGGCAAAGCCCCGAGCGGGACGCGAGGGCGGTATCCCCTTGTGGGATAACTCTCCCGCAAGCGGAGTGAGGCGGGGTACCATGCCAGGAGGAAATGCTTTCCGATGGAGGTGATGACATGATTCGCTCCCGACTCGTCGCGCAACGCCTGGCCTTTCTGTTCCTGCTCGGCTGCTTCTTTTTCAACTATCCATTGCTGTCGGTGTTCAATCGCAGCGGCGATTTCTTTGGTTTGCCGCCGCTGTATGCATGGCTCATGGGATCATGGCTGGCCCTGATCGCTCAAATGGCCTGGGTCGTCGAAGGCAAGAAAGACTGACCATGGAGACCGTTCTCCCAGCCCGCGCCCCACGGTCGGCTTTGCACTGCCGACCGGTTGCGGCTGCGGCGGCGCGGAGCAGTGCTCCGCGAATTCCCGCCTACGCCCCAAGGAAAGGGGTGACCATGGTTCCGTCGCTGCGCGACGTCCATGTGGTTGGCTCTACGCCGCCTTGGGGCGGCCCTGCGGAGGCGTAATGTTGCAGGGCTGGGTAATCGTTCTCGCCTCGCTGTGCTACCTGGGCATTCTGTTCGCGATCGCCTGGTACGCCGACCGGCGCGCCGATAGCGGACGTTCGCTGATCGCCAACCCGGTGGTCTACGCGCTCTCGCTGGGCGTGTATTGCACGACCTGGACCTTCTACGGCAGCGTCGGTCGCGCGGCGGCCAGCGGCATCGGATTCCTGCCTATCTATCTCGGTCCGACCCTGCTCTTCGCGCTGGCCGGCTTCATTTTGATAAAAATGCTGCGGGTGGCCAAGGCCAACCGCATCACCTCGATCGCCGACTTCGTCGCCTCGCGCTACGGCAAGAGCCAGCTGCTCGGCGGCATGGTGACGGTCATCGCCGTGGTTGGCGTGATTCCCTACATCGCCCTGCAGCTCAAGGCAGTGTCCAACAGTTTCGCGATTCTCGCCAGCTACCCGGAAATCATCATGCCGGCCACGGCCGGCGCGGTGCCGCTGTTCCAGGACAGTGCGCTGTATGTGGCGATGATCCTGGCGGGGTTCACCATCCTCTTCGGCACGCGCCACCTGGATGCCACCGAGCGCCACGAGGGCATGGTGGCG
Organism: Betaproteobacteria bacterium; assembly: GCA_031389965.1. Lineage (GTDB taxonomy): Bacteria > Pseudomonadota > Gammaproteobacteria > Burkholderiales > Rhodocyclaceae > Sulfuritalea. Next base: position 833 of record JANMTA010000211.1, on the reverse strand, counting down.
GCGATTGCGGTCGAGTCGGTGGTCAAGCTGGTCGCCTTCCTGGCAGTCGGCATTTTCGTGGTCTGGGGCATGCACGACGGCGTCGCCGACATTTTCGCGCAGGCGGCGGCCGTGCCCGAGGTCGCGCGCCGTCTCGCCACCGCCGACTCTCCGGCGGCCTACGGTACCTGGGGCACCCTGATATTCCTTTCCATGTTCGCCTCGCTGCTGCTGCCGCGCCAGTTTCAGATCGCCGTGGTGGAAAACGTCGATGCCAGTCACCTGAGCCGCGCGGTGTGGATGTTCCCGCTCTACCTGTTCCTGATCAACCTGTTCGTGCTGCCGGTGGCGCTGGCGGGCATGCTGCATTTTCCCGGCGGCGGCGTCGACGCCGATACCTTCGTCCTGACGCTGCCGATGGCCCGCCAGCAGGAGGCGCTGGCGCTGTTCGTGTATATCGGCGGTTTGTCGGCGGCGACCGGCATGGTGATTGTCGAAACCATTGCGCTGTCGACCATGGTCTGCAACGACCTGGTGATGCCGCTGCTGTTGCGCCTGCCGATGCTGGGGCTGGCGGCGCGCGCCGACCTGTCGGGGCTGCTGCTGGAGATCCGGCGCTGGGCCATCGTCATCATTCTTGGTCTCGGTTATCTGTACTTCCGCGTCGCCGGCGAAGCCTATGCGCTGGTGTCGATCGGGCTGATCTCGTTTGCCGCGGTGGCGCAGTTCGCGCCCGTGGTGATCGGCGGCCTGTTCTGGAAAGGTGGCACGCGTGACGGCGCGCTGGCCGGTCTGGCGGCGGGATTCGTGGTGTGGGCCTACACCCTGCTGTTGCCATCCTTCGCCAAATCGGG
>JANMTA010000281.1:0-14253 GCA_031389965.1 Betaproteobacteria bacterium | reverse complement strand
GTCCACTTGAGGCCGGCCTCGTAGGGCGAGATGTCCTCGTCCATGTCCTGGCCGTAGAGATTCATGCCGGCTTCGAGCCGCAGCGTGTCGCGGGCACCGAGGCCGCAGGGCTTCACGCCGGCAGCCAGCAGCGCCTGCCAGACGCCGGCTGCAGCTTCGGCCGGGATGGTGACTTCGAAACCGTCCTCGCCGGTGTAGCCGGTGCGGGCGATCAGCCATTCGCCCCGCGCCGACGAAAATTCGGTGGCCTGGAAATTCTCCAGTGTTCCGGTGGCGGCGCGGCTGTCGGGGAAGGCAGTCCAGAAGCGCTCGCGCGCATGGGGGCCCTGCACGGCAATCATTGCCACGGCATCGATGCCGGTGCGGCGGCGTTCGTGTGCATCGGGGCCCTGCAAGGCGATCATCGCCACCGCATCGTCGCTGACTTTGCGGCGGACCATGAGTTCGGCCTTGAAGCCGCCAGTTACCCCACTGAGGCAGGCGCGCATCCAGGCGATGTCCTTGTCCGTGGTGCCGGCGTTCACCACGATGCGGTAGCGCTCGGGCGTGAAGAAATACACGATCAGGTCGTCGATCACGCCGCCGGTTTCGTCCAGCATGCAGGAATACAGAGCCTTGCCCGGCACGGTCAGTTTCGCCACGTCGTTGGCCAGCAGGCGTCTCAGGTAGCCGCGGGCATCGGGCCCCGCAAGATCCAGCGCGCACATGTGGGAGACATCGAACATGCCGGCATCGCGCCGCACGGCGTGGTGTTCCTCGATCTGCGAGCCGTAGTGGATGGGCATTTCCCAGCCGGCGAAATCGACCATTTTAGCGCCGGCGGCGAGGTGGGATTCGTAAAGCGGTGTACGTAGCGGCATGGTGGTCCTCGGACTGATGGCGACAAGATACGCGACGGGATTCCGTCGCATCCCCATCTGTCCTTGGCGCCTGAGAGATTTACTCCTTCGGCGGGCAGCTCGCGATGTTACCGTGAGTTGCCGCTCTCCAGATTTGTGCTGCGTCGTCGGCCCTTTTGCCTGAGCGGTTCCTGGGGGGTTGCGCCTTCGGCGGTGACGGTGGGAAAAGTGTCACTCTCTCCCGACGACCAGTGGTGATTATCCTATAAAACGACCGCCACGCAGTTGGGCAACGCCAAACTCAGCTGTCGCCGCTCGCCGCGACCCCCGGCGGCGGGGAAGCGTGATGCGCTTCCACCATTTCCGCGAGGCGCTTGCCGAGAATGCCGCTGATGTTGAAATTGAGCTTGGCCATGATGTGGGGGAAAAGGGCCAGGTCCTTCTGCAGCCTGTCGTGGTCGAAGCGCAGCACCGAGACTGCACTCAGCGCGCGCACGTCGGCGGTGCGGTAGGCCTCGTGCACGAATCCTATTTCGCCGAACACCTCACCGGGTCCCAGCAGGGCGCGACGCACCCTGACTGCGCCGTCGTGGCGCACCACCTCGATCTGCCCCTCGACGACGAGATACATGCTGCGGCCCATGGTCCCCTGTTCGATCAGGTGCTCGCCGTCGCGGTATTCGCGCAGTTCGGAAAGCAGGATGGTTTTGCGAATCTGGTAGGCGTTCATGCCGTGAAACAGCAGACTGCCCTCCAGTGCATCGCGCGGCATCGACATGGCGAGGATCTCGTAGAGGCCTACCAGGCGGATGCGGGACATCAGAGGCGTGATGAGGAGATTGGCAAAGACCGAGAACAGCATGGCGCCGGCAGCCAGCGCGCCGAACTGGGCGAGCGGCGCGAATTCGGAGAACAGCAGCACGCCGAAACCCGCTGCCAGCGCCAGACTGACCGCAGTCATCGGTGCCGCCTCCTGCTTGACGGTTTCGATCACCACCGCGTCATAGTTGGAGGCGCCGCGGCACAGTTCGGTGTAGCGCGAGAAAATGTGGATGGTGCCCTCGATTGCGATGCCGATCGCCACCACCGCCACCATCATGGTGCCCGCGCTGAGCGGAATCCCGGCGATCTGCATGGTACCGAGGATCGCGAGAATGGTCAGCACGCCGGGCAGCAGGGCGATGACGCCGCCCTTGACCGAGGTGAACATCAGGGACACGGCGACGAAGCCGAAGACCAGCAGTGCGGCGAGTGCAGCGGCCTGGCCCAGCAGCAGCGGTTCGGCGGCGGCGTTGAGCAGCAGGTTTTCGCCGGAGACCATGGTGGCTATGCCCGGGCCGGCATAGTGCGCGACGGCTTTGCGCAACTCGCGGATGTGAAGGTTCAGGGTCGACGAGTCGCGTACGTTGTGCCGCACCACGATATTGGCGCGCCGGAAATCGTGGCTGACATAGGGATCGAGATACTGGGCAGGCTGCAGCAGGAGATACTGGCTGACCAGCTTGCGCGACGGCGGAATGCGGTAGGCTTCGAGTCGCCCTCCGGCGGCTTGCTGGTTGGTTTGCGAAACGATGTCGGCGAGCGAGAGGCTGCGGTCGAAGACCTGCTGCTTGGCAATGAAGGCCTGGATGTTGGCAAGCCGCTGCAGGTTTCCGGGATCGCGAAAGCCCCCTTCCGCACGGGCGTCCAGCGTAATGTAGAAAACCTTGGCGCCGGCGACTTCCTCCTGCATGCGCTGCGATTCCTGAACCAGCGGGCGGTCGGCGCGGAAGAAGCTCAGGGGGTCGTTGCTGATGCGCAGGCCCGAAGACTGCTGCACCAGGACCGCGAACAACACCGTGGCGAGGACCAGCACCCACTGCGCCGGCCGCAGGTGCAGCATGCCGCTGAAGCGCGCCATTCGGCTTGAGAACCAGCCTGCGGCGGAAAATGGCGGCGGCCGGGCGTGGCGCGGGCCAAATGCCGCGTAAAGCATCGGAATCAGCAGCAGCGTGATCAGCGCATTGGCGAGAATGGCAAAGGTGGCGGCGAGGCCGAAATCGCGGACCATAGGAATGCCCGAAAATGCGGTGCAGGCAAAGCCGACCGCCATTGTCAGTACCAGGAGGAGGGTTGGCGTGCCCAGGTTGCGCACCATGACCTCGGTGGCGCGCGCGCGCCTGTCCTGCGAGTTCGCGTCCGCATCCAGATTCATGCCATGGTGGTAGCCGGCGATCAAGCGCATGGTCACGACGACTCCGAGCACCGCCACCAGCGACGGCAGCATCGCGAACAGCATGTTTACCGGGATGCCCGCATGGCCGGCCATGCCGAATGCCCACAGCAGGCTCAGCGCGGCAACGACGAGCGTCGTGGCGGCGGCGAATGCGCTGCGGAAAAAGCCGAATACGGCAATGAGCAGGACCAGTGCGGATGCCGGCGCCAGCACGCCCATGTCGCGCACGAGGCTCTGCCGCAGTTCCGCTTCGATGCGCGACGGTCCTACCTGCACCAGCGAGGGAAAGTGCTCGCGCGCGGACGTCAGCACCCGTTCCAGCGCGGCGTTGATTTCCAGTCCGCTGCTGTTCCGCTCGCGCTCGCGTACTGAAACGCCAATGGCCAGCACCTTGCCGTCGGCGCTGATGATGTTGCGCGCGGCAAGCGGATCCTCCTGGGCCGCGAGCCGTGCACGTTCGGCGTCCGCGGCGCTGGTGGGTGCGACAACGAGCAGCGGCTGGGATTGCAACTGGCCTTCGACGCTGCGTACACTGCGCGTCGTGAACAGGTCGTCGATGCGCTCGACGAAGGGCAACTGCAGCAGTTCGTGGTGCAGGTGCCCCAGTGCCTGCAGCTTGGCCGGAGTCCACAACTGCTCGTCACGCAGCAGGATGAAGCTGCGGTTGTCGGAACCAAACTCGCGCGCGACGTGCAGGTAAGCCTGGCGCTCGTGGCCTTCGCGGGGCAGCAGCCGGTCAGGGCCGGTGTCGATCGTGACGCGCGAAATCCCCGAGGCGGCAAGCAGGCTCACGAGCAGCAGGAAGACCAGGCTCGCCAGCGGATAATCGATGCCGATCCGCAAGAAACGCCGCAGTGCGCTGTTGGGTTCCTGGTTCATGGTTTTCCCGGAATGCCGGCAAACACGGCGGCCGGAACGTAGTCCGGCGAATGCACCCTGCGCTCGACCTTGAGCAGGGTGCGCCGGCCATCGCGCAGATCCTCCATGAGTATCATGCCCGCGCGCCAGACGCCGGATTCATCGGGTTGGGGATCGCGGAAGGTCTGGCGTCTGGCCAGGCGCCCTTCGCTGTCCCGGTAATCGATCCGGCTGATGAACAGCTTGTCCTTGCGCAGATAGATCCGCCGCTGGCGATACTCCGTTGCCCGCGCGACGGATTCGTCTGCCGGCAGCACCCGCAGGACAAAATGCGGCACCCGGTCAAGATCTTGGTCGTCATCGCGTTCGTAGGTGAAATTCCGCGTCTGTTCCCCTTCCAGGTCAGCCACCGAGAAGTTGGAACCGAAAACCGGGCTGGAGGCTGCCGTGCCGCGGCGCGTGCCGCCGTTCGCCTCGCGGTCGACGTAGATTGCCGTTCCCTTCGATTCCGCAGGTGTTTCCATCACCAGCAGATTGGTGTTGCCGTTTGCGTCATGCCGCGCGTAGCGACGTGCGGTACGCACGGTGTAGTGGCCCTGGGGATCGGTCAACACCAGTGTCTGTTCCTCATAGACCGCGGCGGGCGGCGCATGCCGCCGCAGCGATTCTTCGATCAGTTCGCGGCCGCTTTGCGCCCCGGCTGCCGTGGCGAGGCAAGCCGTCAGGAGCAGCAGGGCCAGGGCGGCGGGTTTCATGAGCCGATTCATGAGCCACTTCCCGCGCGCGCGCGGATGCTGTGGGCGATGACCTGGGCGAGCTCGCCGAAAACCGCGCTCATGGCGCCGACCAGCGTTTCGTAGTCGTCCGCGTCGACCGACGGGCCGCTGAATGACGCCTCGGGGCTGGCCAGGAGCGCGCCGTCCGGGCCGCGGGTGATCCACCAACGCGCAGCGAGTCTGACGCGGCCATTGGCTTCGCGCTCGAAACGTTGCACGTCCACCTCGATGCGGTAATCCGGCTGCAATGCAATGTGGGTGGGCGCGGCGAGCACGCGGTCGCCCGGCAGTTGCCGTCCCAGGTTCTCCGTCAGGACGCGCGTCATGTCGTCGCGCAGGTTGCCGCCCCATTGCTGGTGTTCGGTCATGCGCAGGCGCTGGTCGCTGCCGCGGGTGACAATCTGGGGACGGTCCAGGTACTGCGGCAGCCGAAGGTCGGTGATGATCAGCGTGACCGGCTTGGCGGCATGCGTTGCAGGGTCTTTCGCGCCGGCGGGCGGTGCCTCCGCGACGGCCGTCAGTGTGTAGAAGCGCGTCGCCGGGGAGGAGGAGCATCCGGCCAGAAGGACGAGGCCGGCAAAGGCAAGCATCAGGTGTGGGCGCAGTGTCATCACGGTTCTTTCGCTGGCGGTTTGCCAAGCAGCAGGGCTTGCGGATTGCGTTCCAGCATGTCCACCAGGCTGCGCAGCGAGCGCGAGGTGTGCGCCAGTTCCTGGGCCAGGCGTACCGCGTGAAAATACAGCGGTGATTCGGGAGCGATGGCGCCATCGACCAGGGCCATGGTCGTCTTCGATTTCTCCAGCGCCGCGCGTGCGGCGACCAGGGTCTGTTCGAGGTTTGCGGCAATCGGCTCGGCGCGGCTGTCGAGCGCGCGCAGGATGGTGCGCAAGCTGGCGAGCGACACCGACAGGTCGGCCAGCGCGCTCTGCAACTGCGGCCCGTTGAGCAGGGTATTGGTGCCCTTCAGCGTTTCGTGGAGTTCGGCGCCGATATTCACGAGATCGATGCTGTCGATTTTCTCCATGATGCTCGACGCCGAAACCATGGCCTGGTCGAAGTTTGCGCCGCGGATGGTCGGCAGCTCCGGCTCCGGGCGTTCTACGCGGGCAAGCCGCAGCGGCGCCTTCGGCTGCATCACGAGGTCCACGAACAACTGCCCGGTGAGCATGTTGCCGGTCTGCAGGCGTGCGCGCAGCCCACGCTTGACCATGCCCTGGAAGGCCTCGCGGGGAGCGCGTTTCATCAGGGCACCGCGCTCCATGATGCGTTCTGGCTCGATCTCGACTACCACCGGGATGCGGAATGCGGAGCTGCGCTCCTCGTATTCCAGGCGCACATCGACCACCGAGCCGACCTTGATGCCCTTGAATTCGACCGGAGCGCCGACGTTCAGCCCGCGCACGGAATCCTCGAAAAAGAGCACGAAGCGGACCTTGCTCGTGTAAGACTGATCCTTGATCGACTTGAAATCGTTGTGCAGGGTGAACACCAGCCCCTCGGTGTTCTCGTCACCCGCTTCCTGCGGATCGGCCGTGTCGAACGCGATCCCGCCGAACAGTATCGACTGTACCGACTCCGTTTTCAGCCGCATGCCGTCGGGCCCCATGGAAACATCGATGCCGCTGCTGTTCCAGAAGCGGGTATTGCTGCGCACCATGCCGTCGAACGGCTCCCTGACAAAGGCATGGATCAGCACGCTGCGGTAGTCGTTGGCCATCTCGTGGCCGAGCACCTCGCCGGCGATGATGCCCTGATAATGCAGCGGCGAGCCACGGTCGATCGAACCGAGCTGGCGCGCTATCAGCGTGATCCGCTTGCCGGCCATGTCGGATTGCACCACCGGTGGCGACTCGAGGCCGACGAACAGCGACTGGGCTGCGCCCTGGCCCGGCTCGATCTCGATGTAGGCACCTGACAGCAAGGTGCCGAGACCGGAAATCCCGCGTGCGCTGAGCGTCGGCCGCACTACCCAGAAACGCGTGTCGCGGCGCAGGAACTGGGCGGCGTCCTTGTTCAATCGGGCGCGCACTTCCACCCGCGAAAAATCCTGGCTGAAGCTCACGCCCTCGACGATGCCGATGCTGAGGTTCTTGTACTTGACGCGGGTCTTGTCGATTTCGATGCCATCCGCGGTGCGGAAGGTGATGGTGACCAGCGGACCCTGGTCGGTCAGGGTGTGCACGATCAGCCAGGCGCCGATGAGCGCGGTCAGGAGCGGAATCAGCCAGATCAGCGACGGCCCGCCGCGCTCGCTCACCACGGGTTCGTTCACCGCGTTTCCCCCGTGCCGGTTCTGCCGGCGCGATCCCAGACCAGGCGCGGATCAAAACTGTGCGCTGCCATCAGGGTCAGCACCACGGCGGCGCCGAAGAAACTGGCTCCGATTCCGGGATAAACCGTTGCCAGTCCGTCCATCCTGACCAGGCAGACCAGGATCCCCACCAGGAAAATGTCCACCATCGACCAGGCGCCGACCACTTCCGTCACGCGGTAAAGCAGCGTGCGGTCGCGCAGGCGCCAGGCTGATCCGCGCTGCACGGAGACCAGCAGGAAGGCCAGCGCCGCGATCTTGCCGATCGGGACGATGAAACTGGCAAAGAATACCAGCAGCCCGAGAGGCCATGCGCCGTCTTCGACCAGATGCACGACGCCCGACAATATCGTGCTCGGTTCCCCCATGCCAAAGCGGGTCACGGTCATCACCGGGTACAGGTTCGCCGGGACCAGCAGCAGGGTTGCCGCGGCAAGAAAGGCCCAGCTGCGGGAGATGCTGTTGGCGGCGCGCATGCCATGCACGGTACTGCCGCAGCGCGGGCAGACCCATGGCGCCCCTGCGCCGGGACGTCGCACCAGAAGGTCGCAGGTATGGCAAGCCGCGTAGCCCATTGCCGCGGCACTGTCCATCGCCGGGCTTGCCGCGGCGCTGTCCGCGACCGGTCCCAGCCGCGGCCAGAGGACGGCCGGGTCGAAGCTCGCCGCCGCGGCGGCCGAGACAACCAGCAGGCCGATGAAGGCGTAGAACGCGACGCCAGGAACAATCATCGCCAGGTCCTGCAGTTTCACCACCGAGACCAGCAGGCCGAGCATGAACACGCCGATCAGGTTCCAGGGGCTGAGGGCTCGCACCAGGCGCCACACCGGCGTTATCCACGGCGGGCGCACGCCGCAGCGCAGCGGCAGCAACAGGTAGAGCATGCCGCAGATCGTCAGCAAGGGAAACACTACGCTGGTCAGCAGCACAAGCAGCCCGATTTCTCCCATGCCGGCGCGTTGCAGGGCGAAACCTCCGGATATGAGCAGGCTTTGTTCGATGCGGTCGCCATACTGCAGGGCGACGAAGGGAAAGGTGTTTGCCAGCAGGAAGAGGATGATCGCCGCGACGTAGAGCGCGGCGGAGTGGTCGAGACTGCGCGGCATGTTGCGGTAAAGCAGCGCGCCGCAGCGCCGGCAGAGTGCGCGGCCGCGCGGCGGAACGGTGACGATGCGGTGCACGCCGTCGCAGGCATGGCAGGCGATCAGTCCGTCGGCCGCGTATCCCGGCATTGCGTCTTGCCAATTTTTTCTGGTCACCGGAGTATCAGTCTTTCATGTCGAGCGCCACATGTGTTGTTGCCGGTTACCGGCGAGTACACGATGATAAAAGCCCTCCCCGCGTCAAGGGCGGTAGTCTATCTTGAATCTCGGTCGCATACGGCTTCACGCCAGGGCACTGCGGGACCGGAGTCCACAGCAGGGTGGTTTTTTTGGAAAACCCGGAGTAACATCTGTACATCCATCCAGTGCTGCAGTTGGAGCCAGGCAGATGGATGCCCGACATCAAAAGACCGTCACAGGAGCACGCCCATGGCCAACGATCTGACCTCCCGCCAGCAGGAGATTCTCGACTTCATCCGCAACAGCATGGAAGTCTTCAGCGTGCCGCCGACGCGCGCCGAGATTGCCGGCGCTTTCGGTTTCGCCTCGCCCAACGCCGCCGAAGACCACCTCAGGGCGCTGGCGAAAAAGGGCGCGATCACGCTCGAGCCCGGTTCGGCGCGCGGCATCCGGCTGGTGGAACAGCTCGGCCTGCCGCTGATCGGCATTGTCGCTGCCGGCAGCCCGCTGCTGGCGATTGAAAACCGTCTGGGCAACATTCGCATCGATCCCGCGCTGTTCACGCCGCGCGCGGATTTCCTGCTGCGCGTGCGCGGCCTGTCGATGATCGAGGCCGGCATCCTCGATGGCGACCTGCTCGCCGTGCATCGCACGTCCGAAGCGTCCAACGGCCAGATCGTCATCGCCCGCCTCGGCGACGAAGTCACCGTCAAGCGCTTCAAGCGGCGCGGCAGCATGGTCGAACTGATCGCCGCGAACCGCGACTTCGCGCCCATCCTGGTCAATACGCGCAAGGAGCCGCTGACCATCGAGGGCATAGCGGTCGGCCTGATCCGGGATGGGCGCACGCTCTGAATCATGCACCCCGCCCTGAACGAGGCGCTGCAGCGTGGCGAGATCCGTCGTGGTGATGCCTTCGCCGTAGCGCCGGCGCCGACTCTTGCCACCGGTTTCCCCCGCCTCGATGCCGAACTGCCCGGCGGCGGCTGGCCGCGCGGGGCACTGACCGAATTGCTGGCGCAACACCAGGGCATCGGCGAGCTCGGCCTGCTGCTGCCGGCGCTGGCCGCGCTGACTGCCGCCGGCCAGACCGTGGTGCTGATCGCCCCGCCGCATGGCGCCCACGCACCGGCCTGGGCCGCCGCCGGGATCCGGCTCGACTGCCTGCATCTGGTGTTTCCGCGTCGCCCGCGCGATGCCCTCTGGGCCGGCGTCGAAACCCTGCGCTGCGGCGGCGTGGCAGCCACGCTGCTCTGGCTCGATGAGCTGTTTCGCGGGGCTGTGCCGGCCAACAGCCTGCGCCGCCTGCAGGTGGCGGCGGGCGAGGGCGGTGGCGGGGTGTTCTGCTTTCGGCCGGCGCAATTCGCCGCTGCGGCTTCGCCCGCACCGCTGCGCCTGCAACTGCAAGCGGCAGGAACGCAGTTGCGCGTGCAACTGCTGAAGCGGCGAGGGCCGCCGGCGCGGCAGGCCATCCTGCTCGACATCGCGCGCCCGGCGCGCTTCTCACCCGGTCTTTCCCATGCTGTGGCTGGCGCTGCATTGTCCGACCCGTCCGGCAGCCGACGACGAGTCCGCGTCGCCGCCTAAGGCGGCGGCCTGCGGCACGGCGTTCCCTACCCCGGCACTGGCTTGCTGGGCGGGCCGTTTCACGCCGCAGGTCAATCTCGCAGCGGAGTCGCTGCGCCTCGAAATCAGTGGCAGCCTGCGCCTGTTCGGCGGCCTGCCGGCGCTGCTGCGGCTGGTGCGCAAGGATCTCGCCGCGATGGACCTCCGCGCGCAACTGGCGGTAGCCGCCACGCCGCTGGCCGCGCTGTGGCTGGCGCGGGCTGGTGACAATGTCATTTGTGCGGATCTGGCGGCGACGCGCGCGGCACTCGCCGCCGTGCCGCTCTCCGCGCTGCAATTGGCACCGCCGCTGGCGCAGCGCAGCGAGGGCTTCGGCCTGCGTCGCCTCGGCGCGGTGCTGGCACTGCCGCGTGCGAGCCTCGGCGCCCGCCTCGGCAAGGCATTTGTCATCGACCTGGCGCGCGCCCTGGGCGAGATCGCCGATCCGCAAGTCTGCTTCGTTTTTCCCGAGCGTTTCGAGCAGGGACTGGAACTACCGGCGCCGGTCGCAGCGGCGCCGGTGCTGTTGTTCGCCGCGCGGCGCCTGGTCGCGGCGCTGGCCGGCTGGCTGGCGGCGAGAAACAGCGCGGTGCGCGAGATCGAATGGCTGATCGACCACGGCCATGGCCGGACCACCGCAGTGCCGCTCGCCTTCAGCGCGCCGGTGCACAGCGCGGAGCGCATCGAGCGCGTGCTCAAGGAAAGGCTCGATGCGCTGAGTTTGTCCGCCCCCGCGCTGGCGCTGCGCCTCTGCGCGCGGCACGCCGAAGCGCGCGAGGCGCGCAGCCATGTCCTGTTCGACGGCGGCGGGCAGCGCCACGAGGCACTGGCCGAACTGATGGACCGCCTCGTCGCGCGCCTCGGGCCGCAGGCGGTGCAGGGCCTCGCCTGCCATGCCGACCATCGTCCCGAGCTGGCGAGCCGGCCCGTTCCCGACAAGCCCGCATCCACGTCGGCGGCAATCCCGCCACGCTCGCCGCGCCCGCTGTGGCTGGTTGATCCGCCCGAAGCCCTGCGCGAAGTTCAGGGTCGCCCGCAACGCGGCGGCGCACTGGCTCTGGCGGCCGGCCCGGAGCGTATCGAGGCCGGTTGGTGGGACGGCGGCGATACGCGCCGCGACTACTTCATCGCGATCGACAGCGCCGGCCGCTGGCTATGGATTTTCCGCGACCCGCGCTCGCCCGGCGGCTGGTTCCTGCACGGAATATTTGCTTGAACGCTGGCCTCAGCGCGAAAGAATCCACTGCGCCAGATTCTTCAGTTCCTTGGGATCCTTGGTGTCGATGATCTTGTGATCTTCCTCGGTGCCGTCCTCGAGCTTGACCTTGTTGCCGCAGGTCATGTTCTTGATCGCCTTCTCTTCGCCGTCGGCCTTGCCCTTGTACTTGGCGGCGATTTTCTTGTAGGAGGGACCCTTCTTGGTCTTGTCGATGGCATGGCATTTGAAGCAGTCATTCTTCTTGGCCAGCGAATGGGCGGCGGCATCGTCAACGGCGGCATTGGCCGTCAATGCGAGTGAGGTCACGATGGTTCCGAGCGCCAGGGCGGCGACAAGCAGACCGTTCATTTCGTTCTCCATGCTTTGAGTGGCAGCCACTGCGGCGCACCGGCCCCTGCCGGCATTCGCTCAATTTAGACGCATGAAGCGACGAATTCGGTGCGCCAGCACACCGAAGGATGAAGGCCGACACCTCGCGGCATTGCGCCGCGGGGTGCCGGCCAAGTCTGGCCTATCGAATCCTCAGCGCGAGAGTATCCACTGCGCCAGGTTGCTCAGCGCCTTCGGATCCTTGGTGTCGATGATCTTGTGATCTTCCTCGGTGCCGTCCTCGAGCTTGACCTTGTAGCCCTCGGTCATTTGCTTGATGGCCTCTTTCTCACCAAGCTTCTTTTCCTTGAACTTGGCGGAGATCTTCTTGTAGGAAGGACCCTTCTTGGTCTTGTCGATGGCATGGCACTTGAAGCAGTCGTTCTTCTTGGCCAGCGACTGGGCGGCGGCTTCGTCTACCGCGGCCTGCACCGGGGCCAGACCGCCCAGGGCGAGCAACAGGGATGCGGAAAACAGGATTGACGTTGTGGTTTTCATTACTTGTGACTCCAGCGAATCGGCTATAGAGCCGTACAAACAGAATAACGCCGCTGACGGCATTCTGTTGACCGGACAGGGCCAACACTTTGTATCAAATGATTTCATCGCGATCGACCGCACAACTCCTCTGCCGATGCGGACAGGAAGGTGGAGAATACAGCCATGGCGACGCACGGCGCCGGTGGGGAGGATGGAAACAAGTGAGCTGGATCAAGGGATTGCAGCAGACCGGCGTGCCGGCGGCGCTAGTCGCGGCGCTGCTGTTCGGCGCCGGAACGCCACTGGCCAAACTGCTGCTGCACGATGTCGGCCCCTGGCTGCTGGCGGGACTGCTGTATCTGGGCTCGGGCCTCGGCCTGCTGCTGTATCGCCGCCTGCGTCGCGCGCCACGGGTGCGTCTGGCGCGCGACGAAGTGCCCTGGCTGGCCGGCGCCACCCTCGCCGGCGGGGTGCTGGCGCCGGTATTGCTGATGCTGGGGCTGGCCGCCATGCCGGCCGCCGGTGCGTCCCTGCTGCTCAATGCCGAAGGGGTATTCACCGCGCTGCTGGCCTGGTTCGCCTTCAAGGAAAACTTTGACCGCCGCATCGCGCTGGGCATGGCTGCCATCGTTGCCGGCGCCCTGGTCCTGAGCTGGCCGGGCGAGGCCAGCTTCGCCGGATGGTGGCCGACGCTGACAATATTGGGCGCCTGCCTGGCCTGGGCCGTGGACAACAACCTGACGCGCAAGCTGGCGCTGAACGACGCGACGTGGATCGCGTCGATCAAGGGCCTGGTGGCCGGCACGGTCAATCTGGCGCTGGCCTTCTGGCTCGGCGCCAGCCTGCCGTCGGCACCGACACTGGCCGCGGCCATGGCGGTCGGCTTTCTGGCCTATGGCGTCAGCCTCGCACTATTCGTCGTCGGCCTGCGGCACCTGGGCACCGCGCGTACCGGCGCCTATTTTTCGGTGGCGCCTTTCTTCGGCGCGGTGCTCGCGATTGCGTTGGGCGAGGCCGTGACGCTGCCGCTGCTGCTGGCCGGCGCCTTGATGGCGGTCGGCGTCTGGCTGCATCTTACCGAACGCCACGAGCATGCGCATCAACACGCCGGCATGATCCACGCGCACCTGCATGTCCACGATGAGCACCATCGGCACGAGCACGAATTTGCCTGGGATGGGGCCGAGCCCCACGCGCATCCGCACGGGCATGCGCCGCTGCACCACGCGCACGCGCACTTTCCGGACAGCCATCATCGGCATCGGCACTGATGGCCGGCTCGCCGGGGAGAAGAGTCGGCGCCGGCGCTACGGCGCCGAGGGCTTGCGCGCGATCAGCGTGACGAAGGACTTGATGGTCTGCCCCGGCGCCTCGAACTCGCGGAACTCGGAGTGCAGGATGTTCCAGCCGGCGAAACGCTGGCCAAGCTCGTTGCGCGGCAACAGGCAGTAGTTGCCGGGCTGGAACATGTCGAGATAGCTGGTGCCCTCGATCAGCGTATTGATCGCCGCGATCCCGCCCGGGCGCACGCGCTGCTGCAGCATCGACAGGACGCGTCCGGCCGTCGCGCAGTCGAAGAACATCAGCAGGCCGATGGCGACGACGCAGTCGAAATCCTCGCCGATTGCGTAATCGCGCAAATCCGCCTCGCTGGCTTCGATCGGCAGCTTTGCCGTCATGGCACGCTGGCGCAGGCAGTCGATCGCCGCCGGGCTGGCATCCAGCGCCCGCACCGAACAGCCGCGTTCGGCGGCCGCCATTGCCAGGTTGCCGAGGCCGCAGCCAAAGTCGAGCACGCGCCCCGTGAGATACGGCAGGGCGGCCAGTTCGAAGGGATTGAGCTGGAAATCTCGATTCTCGACCTGCCGCTGAAATTGCCGGTCGAAGAAGTCGACGCTGTTGCTGGTGTTCATGGCGTGATTCTGCATCACTGATCGAACAATCACCAGCCGGCTCCGATGATCCGGAAGCGGCTGGCGATCGGCCTGCCCGGCGCCCAAGCGGCGCCGCGTCTGATTACGGCAGCTTGACGGCGTTGATATCGACCTTGGTGCCCTTGTTGACGCCCAGACCCAGCGTCTTCTCGAAGGAAACCTGGTGGCCGCGCGTGGTGATGTTGTCGTCATGGACGGCGAAGCCGATGTTGTACACGCCGCCTTCCTTGAGGGTCTTGTCGTCGCCGTTGGCGAGGCCCAGCGGACGGATCAGCACCACGGTCCACATGCCGTCCTTCCAGCTGGCGATGGTATTGTTGTCGGCGGCCGAGCCCTTGGCGTCTTCGCGGCTGGTCATGTAGTC